>NZ_JBHJSJ010000002.1:176649-382092 GCF_042268845.1 Kitasatospora sp. NPDC056273
GCCGGGGCCCCGCGGGGGGGGCGGGGGGTGGGGGGGGGGGTGGTGGCCGCGGGTTGGCGGGGGGGGGCCCCGGCCCCCCGGCGGGGGGGCCGGG
The DNA here is from genome assembly GCF_042268845.1 of Kitasatospora sp. NPDC056273. Taxonomy (NCBI): domain Bacteria; kingdom Bacillati; phylum Actinomycetota; class Actinomycetes; order Kitasatosporales; family Streptomycetaceae; genus Kitasatospora; species Kitasatospora sp. NPDC056273. The sequence goes on from NZ_JBHJSJ010000002.1 coordinate 176,744, forward strand.
GGCGCAACCGCCCCCCCCGGCCCGCCGCAGCGGTCCGGAGCGTCCGGCTCAGTGGATGATGCCGGTGCGCAGCGCGACCGCGACCATGCCGGCGCGGTCGCCGGTGCCCAGCTTGCGGGCGATCCGGGCGAGGTGGCTCTTCACGGTGAGCGCCGACAGGCCCATCGCCACGCCGATCGCCTTGTTGGACTGGCCCTCGGCGACCAGCCGCAGCACCTCGACCTCGCGGCCGGAAAGCTCGCGGTAGGCGGCCTGCTGCGCGCCGGGCGCACCAGGGGCTCCGGGGGTGCCCGGCGCTCCGGCCGCGCCCGGCATGCCCGGCATCCCGGGGCGGCGCATCCGGCCGGCCAGCCCGGCGGCGCCGAGCGGCATCCCGGGGCGGCCCGGCATCGCGACGTTCGTCCGGGTGCCGGTCACCACGTATCCCTTGACGCCGCCGGCCAGCGCGCTGCGGACCGCGCCGATGTCGTCGGCGGCGGACAGCGCCAGGCCGTTGGGCCAGCCCGCAGCGCGGGTCTCGGCGAGGATGGTCAGCCCGGATCCGTCCGGGAGGTGGACGTCGGCGACGCAGATGTCGCGGGGGGTGGAGACCCGTGGGCGGGCCTCGGCGATGGAGGACACCTCGATCACGTCCCGGACACCGAGGGCCCACAGGTGGCGGGTGACGGTGTTTCGGACACGGGGATCGGCGATGACCACCATGGCGGTGGGCTTGGTCGGCCGGTAGGCGACCACGTTTGCGGGGTGCTCAAGAAGGACCGACACCAGGCCTCCTGCGGGGAGTGGCGGACGGAACCCCGATGGGGGCGGTCGGAGTGTTCCGCGTTGGGAAAGGGTCACAGACTGCTTCGGCAGCATCCGTGCCCGGCTTTAGCGAAAGATCACGATCTAGTGAGTAACAATACGGACAAATCGCGCAAATGATTGATGCGACATGCCTGGTATTCGCACAAAATCGATCAGATTCGGTGCCGATCGGTCGGTATCGACCGATGAATTGACGCAGAGCGGGTCCGAAGTCACACTCCGTCAGCCCTGGGGGTGGCGTCCGGCCCCCGGGTGCCGCCGGAGCCGCACACCACCCGTCAGTGCGACCGCGGGCGTCGCCGGGCCGGCATCGGGACCACTCCACCGAGTGAAGGAACCTCGGCGGGACCCTGCGGAGCCGGGGCGGCCGGCGGCAGGCCGGCGCTGACGCACAGCAGGTCCCCCCAGGCCGCCAGGTGCCGCTCGAAGCGGCCGTCGGCCGGGGTCCAGGAGGCCCGGATCTCGATCTCCGTCGAGGACGGGCGGTCCGCCAGACCCCCGAAGTACTGGGAGGAGGCCAGCGTCACCGTGCCGGACGGCTCCGCGAACCCGGCGGCGTGCGCCTGCAGGGAGTCCAGCAGCCAGGCCCAGCCCACCTCGGAGAGCATCGGGTCCCCGGCCATCTCCGGCTCCAGCTCGGCCCGGGTCATCGTGACCACCCGGAACTCGCCGTTCCAGGCCTCCTGCCCGGCCGGGTCGTACAGCAGCACCAGCCGGCCGTCCGCCAGCTCCTCGCCGTCCACCTCGACCGAGGCGGTCACCGCGAACGAGTACGGGGCGAGCCGGCGCGGCGCCGGCGCGGGGGAGAGCTGCACCTCGGGCCGCAACCGGGCCCCGTCCAGGGCCGCCACGGCCGCCCGGAACTCGCTCGGCGCCCCCTCGCGACCCGCTCCGCCACCTGCTCCGCCACCCTGTGCGGGGTGCCCTCCGACCGCTGCCATGTCCCGAAGACTAGGTCGAAGAACGGGGTTATCGCCGCAACTTCTCTCCCAGCGGCGTGCCGGAACGGCAAACCCGGACAGATCTTGGAGGAACCGACGAGACCGGCCGGGAAACCGGGCCCGGCACGCGTGCGAAGATTTGACGGTGAGCGAGACTACGGCAGACAGCACGGCGGCCACCCACGACGGCCCGACCACCCCCGGGCGCCGCGGCGCCGCGCACGACTCGGCGTTCCTGCGCGCCTGCCGGCACGAGCCCGTGCCGCACACCCCGGTGTGGTTCATGCGCCAGGCCGGCCGCTCGCTGCCCGAGTACCTGAAGGTCCGCGAGGGCATCCCCATGCTGGAGTCCTGCATGCGGCCCGAGCTGGTCAAGGAGATCACCCTCCAGCCGGTGCGCCGGCACAAGGTGGACGCCGCGATCTTCTTCAGCGACATCGTGGTGCCGCTCAAGGCCGTCGGCATCGACGTCGACATCAAGCCCGGCATCGGCCCGGTCATCGCCGACCCGATCCGCACCGCCGAGGACCTGAAGCGGCTGCGCCCGCTGGAGCCCGACGACGTCCCCTACATCACCGAGGCCGTCGGCCTGCTGGTGGACGAGCTCGGCGAGACCCCGCTGATCGGCTTCGCCGGCGCGCCGTACACGCTGGCCAGCTACCTGATCGAGGGCGGCCCGTCCAAGAACCACGAGAACACCAAGGCCATGATGTACGGGCAGCCCGAGCTGTGGGCCGCCCTGGTGGACCGGCTCGCGGACATCACCTCGGCCTTCCTCAAGGTGCAGATCGAGGCCGGCGCCTCCGCGGTCCAGCTGTTCGACTCCTGGGTCGGCGCCCTCGCGCCGGACGACTACCGCCGCTCGGTGATGCCGTCCAGCACCAAGGTCTTCGACGCCGTCGCCGGGTACGGCGTGCCGCGGATCCACTTCGGCGTCGGCACCGGCGAGCTGCTCGGCCTGATGGGCCAGGCCGGCGCCGACATCGTCGGCGTCGACTGGCGGGTCCCGCTGAACGTCGCCGCCGAGCGGGTCGGCCAGGGCAAGGGCCTCCAGGGCAACCTCGACCCGGCGGTGCTGTACGCGCCCACCAAGGTCGTCGAGACCAAGGCCCGCGAGGTGCTGCACGCCGCCCAGGCGCTCGGCACCAGCGGCCACATCTTCAACCTCGGCCATGGCGTGCTGCCGTCCATGGACCCGGACGCGCTCAGCCGCCTCGTCGCCTTCGTCCACGAGGCCAGCGCACGCTGACCTCAGGGCGGTGGGTCCCCGGACTCCGGGGGCCCACTACCCGGCCGTGACCTCGATCCCGGCCCGACGCAGCAGCGCCGCCGTCACCCCGTCACCCGGGCGCAGCTCCCCGGAGAACGTCCCGTCGTACACCTGACCGCAGCCGCAGGACGGGCTGCGCGCCATCAGCACCGCCCGCCGGGCCCCCGCCTCCTCGGCGGCGGACAGCGCCGCCCGGGCACCGGCCAGGAACTCCGCGGTGCAGTCCGCGCCCGTCGCGTCCACCACCCGGGCCCGCCCGTCCAGCACGTCCGCGCCGTCCCCGCCCACGATCTCCGCCGGCGGCCGCGGCGTCGGCAGCCCGCCCGCCCCCTCCGGGCACACCACCACGGCCCGCCCCTCCTCGACCAGCCGCACGGCACCGTCGGAGGTCTTCGCCCGCCCGTCGTACCGACAGGGAATCCCGGCCAGACACGCACTCACCACGATCGGTTCCATGGCAGGAGCGTAACGACGGGGAGATGAACTCGTTCGTGCAGGATGATGAGTGAACTTCCGGATTGGATGTACGCGCCCCGCATGGAGGGGTGGTTCGCCGACGATCTCGACCACCTGCCGCAGGCGCCACCGCACACCGAGCTGCTGCACGGCGCGTTGGTCTTTCGGCTCACGCCGCAGCGCTCGTGGCACAACCGGGTCACGTCGCGGCTGACTTCGGCGCTGGAGCGGATCGCCCCGGAGGGTGATCTGGCGGAGAGCTGGATGACGGTGACGCTGGACGAGCGGAACCGGTTGGAGCCGGATGTGCTGGTGTCCCGCGCGGCCTTCGATCCCGATCGCACCGGGTACGCCCCGGGCGAGGTTCTGCTCGTGGTCGAGGTGGTGTCGCGCGAGTCGCAACACCGCGATCGCGGGGTGAAGTTCCGCAAGTACGCCGAGGCCGGCATCCCGCACTACTGGATCGTCGAGGAGGAAGAGGGCAGCCGGGTGGCCGTGCACGTCTACGAGCTGGACGAGGTGACGTCCTCGTACGTGCCCGCCGGGATCTTCCGCGGGACGCTGGAACGTCCGGTGCCGTTCCCGATCACGATCGATCTCCGGCGTGCAGCGGATTGAGGGTCCGGTGTAAGGGTCTGCGAGACTGCGGAGCATGTCGGATGCACAGGTCGTCGTCGTCGGTGGTGGGATCGCGGGGCTGGCTGCGGCCGCCTTCCTGAGCGGGGCGGCCGGGGGGCCGGCGCGGGCGCGGGTGACGGTGCTGGAGGCGTCCGGGCGGGTCGGCGGGAAGCTGTGGGGCGGGGAGGTCGGCGGGGTCCGGGTGGACCTCGGGGCCGAGTCGGTACTGGCCCGGCGGCCGGAGGCGGTGGAGCTGGCGCGGGCGGTCGGGCTCGGCGGGGAGCTGGAGCCGCCGACCACCGCGAAGGCCGCGATCTGGACCCGCGGCGCGCTGCGGCCGCTGCCCGGCGGGCAGGTGATGGGCGTCCCCGGTGACCTGGAGGCGCTGGCCGCCTCCGGGGTGCTGACCGACGAGGGCCTGGAGCGGGCCCGGCACGAGCGGAGCACCGAGGTCGGCGAGGACGTCGCGATCGGCCGCTACGTCGCCGACCGGCTGGGCCAGGAGGTGGTGGACCGGCTGGTCGAGCCGCTGCTCGGCGGCGTCTACGCGGGCCGCGCCGAGGAGATCTCGCTGCGCGCCGCCGTGCCGCAGTTGCTGTCGATCGCGCGTGACGGCGGCTCGCTGGTCGCGGGGGTGCACGAGCTGGCCTCGCGGCCGAAGGTGGTCGGCACCCCGGTGTTCCAGGGCCTGCGCGGCGGTCTCGGTACGCTGCCCGGCGTGGTCGCCGCGGCCTGTGTCCGGGCGGGGGTGGACCTGCGCACCGACGCCCCGGTGGACGAGCTGCGCCGCACCCCCGACGGCTGGCGGGTGGTGACCGGCGGCGAGGTGCTGCACGCGGACGCCGTGGTGCTGGCCGTCCCGGCGCCCGCCGCGGCCCGGCTGCTGCGCGAGGACGCCCCGGCGGCCGCCACCGAGCTGGACGCCGTCGAGTACGCGGGCATGGCCCTGGTCACCCTGGCCTTCCGCCGCGCCGACCTGGCCGAGCCGCCGAGCGGCAGCGGCTTCCTGGTGCCGCCGGTGGACGGGCGGCAGATCAAGGCGTCGACCTTCTCCTCGAACAAGTGGGGCTGGCTGGAGCGCTCCGCGCCGGACGCGTTCCTGCTGCGCACCTCGCTGGGCCGGTACCGCGAGGAGGAGGCGCTGGGGCTGCCGGACGAGGAGCTGGTGGCCCGGTCGCTGGCCGATCTCAGGGAGGCGATCGGGCTGACCGCCCGGCCGTACGACACCTTCGTCTCGCGGTTCTCGGCCGGTCTGCCGCAGTACCCGGTGGGACACCTGGACCGGGTGGCCCGGGTACGGGCGGCGGCGGGGCGGGTGGGCAAGCTGGCGCTGTGCGGCGCCGCGTACGACGGGGTGGGCATTCCGGCGTGCATCGGTTCGGCGGCCGCCGCCGCGGCCGCCGTCGACAGACTGCTGACCCCGGCGACCGGGGAAGGTTCCACGGAGAGGACAATGGGCGCATGACTGAGAGCGTTGAGCGGGAGCCGGAGCAGCGGCCCGAGAAGAAGAAGGCGCGCGACCTGAACCAGGTCATCCGCTACACCATGTGGTCGGTGTTCAAGCTCAAGGGCGGCCTGCCCGAGGACCGCACCGCCCTGGCCGCCGAGGTGGACGAGCTGTTCGCGCAGCTGGACGCCAAGGACGTGACCGTGCGCGGTACGTACGACGTCTCCGGTCTGCGTGCGGACGCCGACATCCTGGTCTGGTGGCACGCCGAAGACTCGGACGACCTCCAGGAGGCGTACAACCGCTTCCGCCGCACCGGCCTCGGCCGGCTGCTGGAGCCGGTCTGGTCGAACATGGCGCTGCACCGCCCGGCCGAGTTCAACAAGTCGCACATCCCGGCCTTCCTGGCCGACGAGCGCCCGCGCGACTACGTCTGCGTGTACCCGTTCGTCCGCTCCTACGAGTGGTACCTGCTGCCGGACGCCGAGCGGCGCGCGATGCTCGCCGAGCACGGCCAGATGGCGCGCGGCTACCCGGACGTGCGGGCCAACACGGTGGCCTCGTTCGCGCTCGGCGACTACGAGTGGCTGCTCGCCTTCGAGGCGGACGAGCTGCACCGGATCGTCGACCTGATGCGCGACCTGCGCCCCTCCCGGGCCCGGCTGCACGTCCGCGAGGAGGTGCCGTTCTTCACCGGGCGCCGCAAGCCGGTGAGCGAGCTGCTGAACGGTCTGGTCTGATGAACGGCCTGGTCTGACCGGCCCACGGCTCCCGGAGGCCGGTTCCCCCGTGTCACACGGGGGAACCGGCCTCCGTGCCGTCGCGGTCCGGTCGCGGACCGGCGAACTCGCGCAGCACGGAGGTGTAGTGGTCGCCGAGGCCGACCCGGGTGACGTCGCGGAGCCGGTACTTGGTCGGCTGCGGGTACCAGCGCGCCTCGGTGTCGACCTCGTGCAGCCGCAGTGAGCGGGGGCGCAGCCCGGTGACGGTGCCGACCCGGCAGACGTCCGGATCCAGCTGTTCGGTGTGCAGGGTGATCAGGCCGTACTCGGCGCAGGCGGCGGTGAGCAGCCCGGGCAGGTCGTCCAGCGGCAGGTCGGCGCCGGGCGGGCGGACCGGCCACAGGCCGCCGCCCTAGCCGCGGTGCGGGCGCAGGGCGGCGCGGAGCCGGGCGTCGGGCAGGGCGGCGGGGCCGTTCATGGCGACGGCGGTGAGCAGTTCGCGTTCCTCGTCGTCGGCCAGGCCGCGCTGGCGGGCCGGGCGGACCTCGCGCAGCACCTCCTGCCCGATCGGGGAGGCCCAGCGGGTGTACGGGTAGACGTCGACGCGGGCCATCAGCAGGGTGCCGGAGGTGAGCACCAGCGGCAGCGAGAACCAGGCGAGCGGGGCGAGGGTGTCACCGCCGGTGAAGCCGTCGAGGGCCAGCGAGGCGGCCAGCAGGAGCAGGGACAGCAGCAGCGCGTGCCGGACCTGCCGGATCACCACCACGGTGTTGCGCTGTACCAGGGCCGGGGTGGCCAGGCCGGCCAGGGCGAGCCGGGCGCCGATCTCCAGCACGTTGGGGTGCTCGGCGACCGCCTGGCGCAGCTCGTCGGTGCGGCACTGGCCCTCGGGGCCGACGGTGGCGATGACCGCCCGCTCCAGGCGGCTGCGGCCCCTGGGGTCGACCACGGTGGTCCAGCCGGTGTGCGCCAGGTGGAGCCGTCCGCGGCCGGCCATCAGGACGAGGGCGAGTTCGACCACCCGGCCCGGGCCGCCGGCCAGGTAGGCGGTCTCGTACAGGCCGATGCCCACGGCTTCGGGGGGCCGCAGGCCGTTCTGGTCGGCGAGGGCGTCGGCGGTGGCGGTCATCCGGACCAGTCGGACGCAGGACAGGACAGCCGCGACACAGGCCGGTATGAGGAACAGCAACCACATGGGCTTGTTGTATGCCTGTGCCGACTGCGCGCGGAACGCCTTCCCGGTTCGCGATACCGAACTGTGACTTCCGCCGGGTGCCGCCGGAGTCAGGAGCCGCAGCCGCCACCGCCGCAGCTCGACCCGCAGCTGGAGGACGACGAGGAGCCGCAACTCGACGAGCTGGAGCCGCAGCTGGAGGAAGAGGAGCCGCAGCTCGACGAGGAGGACCCGCAGCCGGACGAGCCGCAGCCGGAGCCGGAGGAGCCGGAGGAACCGGAGTCGGAGGAGCCGCACCAGGCGGCGGAGCCGCCGTCGGAGCCGGAGGAGCAGGAGGACCCGGACGTGCCCGACGACGAGGACGAGGAGGTCGCGGAGCCGTTCGCGGCGGTGGCCTGCCGGAAGAACTCCTCGTCGTCGGTCGACGCGGCCAGCATCGCGGCCTCCAGCTCCGGCTCCCCCAGTCCGGCGGCGGCCAGGCCGCCGAGCGCGAGCGCGCCCAGCAGCGCGCCGCCGGCCAGCCGCGGCGACACCCCGGCATTGGGCTTCCACGGCCCCTGCATCAGGGACAGCTGGCGCTGCCCGGCCGGGGTGATCCGGCTCTTGACGAGCGGGGTGACGAGCAGCGAGACGACGCCCACGATCAGCAGGATGACCGGGATCCAGAGCTTCGGGCGCTCGTGGCCGGCGGCGCCGTCGTCGAGCAGCGGGGCGGCCACCATGGAGGCCGCCACCAGGAGCAGCGCGAGCCAGAGCAGCCGGCGGGCGGTGCGGGCCCGCCGCAGCCGCTCGGGGCGGCGCATCAGGCCGCGGTCGGCGAGCCGGTCGCCGATCTCCTGGACGGCGGTGGAGCGCATCACGGTGCGGCGCAGCGGGTCGAGCTGACGGCTCCCGGTCGGTCCGACGGCGTCCTGGACGGCCTTGTCGACGGCGTCGTACGGCTTGGCGCCGGTGAGCGTGACCAGGCCGGAGCGGCTGACCACGGCCTGCTCGCTCATGTGCATCCGGACCAGGGCGGTGTCGAACACCCGCGCCGGCCCGCCGGACAGGAACGCGGTGTCGAGCAGCGGCAGGCCGCGGCCGGGCAGGCCCTTGGCGTACCGGACCTGGCCGATGCGCTGCCGGGTCCGGACCGCGTGGACCGCGGCGGCCGCCAGCAGGACGGCCGGGACGATGAAGTAGCTGTTGTGCCACATGGGCGGTTCCCCCCGAGGTGGTGATGGTTCGTCAGGGCCCGGTGGCCCCGCGGTCGCCGACGGCCGGCCGGGTGTCCGACAGTCGACGGCTACCGGTTACCGGTTACCGGTTACCGGCGCAGGGCCCGGCGCAGGCGGGTGAGCGGGCCCGGCGGTCGTACGGGGGCCGGGTGGAGCCACTGCTCCAGGGCCCGGCGGTGGTCGGCGGCGAGCGGGCCGCCGTCGGTGAGCACCCACTGCGCGAAGGCCCGGGCGTCGGCCCGGTAGCCGCCGGTCTGCGGGTGGGAGCGGGCGTAGTCGAGGAAGAGCGGCCCGTACCCCGCCCCGAGCGTACGGGGCAGGTCGGGGGCCACCTTGGCGGTGGTGTCCCGCCGCTTGGCGGCCAGGCCGGTGGACTGGGCGCGGACCTGGCGTTCGTCGAAGCCGGGCGGGACGGGGCCGCCGGCCACCAGGGCGGCCAGCAGCTCCTCCTGGCGCCGGGCCAGGCGCCGCCGGGCGGCGGCGAGGTCCTGGTCGGCGGTGTCCCGCGCGGTCCCGGTCAGGTCGGTCATCGCCGGGTGCTCCCCTCCAGCACCCGGCGGATGGCGTCCAGTTCACCGGCCAGCTCGCTGGGCGGCGGGAAGTTGGCGTCCCGCTCCAGCAGGACCCCGGGCGGCGCGGTCCGCGCGCACAGCTCGGCCAGCACCTCCAGCACCGGCTCGGTGACGGGGTGGGCGTGGGTGTCGTGCCAGACGCCGTCGACCAGGGTGCCGCCCGCGACGTGGACGTAGGCGAGCGCCTCCAGCGGCAGGCGGTCGAGCTCGGCGGCCGGGTCGATGCCGAGGTTGACCCGGTTGGTGTGCAGGTTGGCGACGTCGATCAGCAGCCGGACGCCGGTGCGCTCGACCAGCTCGGCGAGGAACTGGCCCTCGGTGAACTCGTCGTCCGGCCAGGCGAGCTGGGCGGCGATGTTCTCCAGGGCGAGCGGCACCGGCAGCTGGTCCTGGGCGATCCGGACGTTCTCGGCGATCACCCGCAGCGAGTCCCGGGTGCGGGGGACGGGCAGCAGGTGGCCGGCCTCCAGGCCGCCGGCCCGGACGAACGCCAGGTGCTCGGTGACCAACGGGGAGCCGAGCGCCAGCGCGGCCTCGGCGAGCCGGGCGAGGCGGGCGGGGTCGGGCAGGTCGGCGCCGCCGAGGCCGAGGCCGACGCCGTGCGGGACGACGGTGACGCCGCGTCCGCGCAGGACGGTCAGGGAGTCGGGCAGGTGGTCGGCGCAGATGTTCTCGGCGACCACCTCGACCCAGTCCAGGCCGGGCTGGCGCTCGACCACGGTGTCGATCTCGCCGCGCCAGCCGAGGCCGACGCCCAGGCGGGGCGCAGTGTCCCGGGAGGCGGTGTCCCGGGGCGCGGTCGCCAGCGGTGCGGCGTCCTGGGGCGCGGTGTCCCGGGGTGCGGTGGCCAGGGCAGGGGAAGTCATCGGTTCGCCCCCTTCGGAGGGCCGGGTGGGAGGGCCGTCGACCGGTGCGGCGTCGTCGCCGGACCCGTGCGGCCGTGTTGCTGAGGATGTCCCCGGGTGGGGTGGCTGCCAAGCCTCACCCGGTCTTCTCAGAGCATTATTTGAGCATGTCGTTCCGGTCGTGAGGGACTTGGGTCCCGAGCCCGGGCCGTCCCCCGCAGGTGGGGGTGCCCTCCGGCGGATAAATCGGAGGCGCCGGGCGGGTGGGCGCGACTAGCGTGGGAATCCATGACTTCTTCGAATTCCTCCCCCCTGACGATCCGGGACTTCCGTCCCGAGGACGCCGAGGCCGTGGCCGCGGCCCACCGGGCCGGGCGCGAGCACCTGGTGCTCTCCGCCGAGACCCTGCTCTGGCTGAACGGCCGGCCGAGCCCCGAGGAGCACTTCCGCACCTTCGTCGCCGAGCTGGACGGCCGGGTGGTCGGCGCGGTGCGCTGCGGGGTGGTGCTCGGGACGTCGGTCGCGGGTGTCGGCTACGCCAACGGCAGTGTGCTGCCCGGGTTCCGGCGGCGCGGCGCGGCCACCGCGCTGCTGGCGGCGGCCGAACGGCACCTGGTCGGGCACGGGGTGACGGAACTGCACACCTGGATGGACGACGAGCCCGCCTCGGTGGCCTTCGCCACCGCCCGGGGGTACCGGCTCGGGCGCACCATGCAGTTCGCCGGGCGGGACCTGGCGCTGCCGCTGCCGCCGGCGCCCGTACTGCCGCCCGGCGTCGAGCTGCGTCCGGCCGCGGACTGGGCGGCCGACCCGCACCCGGTGTTCCTGGTCGAGGCGGACGCCATCCTGGACGAGCCCGGCAGCGAGGTGCCGATGGACGCCCTGGAGTACGAGGACTGGCTGCGCGACGACTGGAACCGGCCGGACCGGGACCTGGCCCTGAGCGTCGTCGCCGTGGTGGACGGCCGGCCGGCCGCGTTCAGCATGGCGCAGACCGACGGGGTGGACCGCTACTGGTCCGCGTTCACCGCCTGCCACCGGGAGTTCCGCGGCCGCGGGCTGACCAAGTCGGCCAAGCTGGAGTCCCTGCGGCTCGCCGCCGCGGCGGGCCTCCGGCACGCGTACACCAGCAACGACACGACCAATGGGCCGATGCTGGCGATCAACGCCTGGCTGGGCTACGAGCGCTGCGCGGCGGAGCGCAAGGGGATCAAGCGGCTGGGGCGGCCGTCGGAGCAGGACGCCTGACGCCGCCGGGCCGCGTCCCCGGACGCGGCCCGCGCCCGTACCTGTAGCCGTGCCCGTTTCGCCCCCGGTTTCGCAGTGGCGGGGGCCGGGCCACTTCGGCCAGATGTGGTCCAGACCACGTGGGACGAATCGGGACAGCCCGGGCTGCTTCGGGCGCGAAGTGGCTTGAACTGTAATGGTTTTGCTCCACTCCTGTCACGACCTGGGCATAATCGCGCACATGACGATCAGCCGTGCGAACGTGAGCGCGATTGCCGAGGACCTGTACGTGTGGCTCCCGCCGAAGCGGGGGTGGGGCCTGGCCAACTGCGGCCTGCTGGCCTCGGAGACCACCGCGCTCTGGATCGACACGCCGTACGACCCCTCGATGGCCGGGGAGTTCCTCGCCGCGAGCCGGCGGCTGCTGCCGGACGGGGTCGGGGTCGACCGGGTGGTCGTCACCCACGCCAACGGGGACCACCTGTGGGGCGCCGGGGTGCTGCCGGACGCCGAGGTGATCGCCACCCGCGAGGCGCTGGAGCACATCCACTGGGAGCCCACCCCGCAGCAGCAGCACGCGCTGGTCACCAACAGCGACCCGGACTCGCCGCTCGGCGGCTACCTGAAGGAGCACTTCGGGCAGTTCGACTGGTCCGGCACCGAGCCGGTGCGCCCCGACACCGTCTTCACCGGCGAGCTGGAACTGACCGTCGGCCGCTACCCGGTGCGGATCACCAGCCTGCCCGCCGCCCACACCGGCGGCGACCTGCTGGTCCACCTCCCGCACCAGCGCGCGGTGTTCACCGGCGACGTGATCTTCTCCTCGACGCCCGAGCAGCCCGGCGACCACCCCTCGCACTGGGCCGGACCGCTGGAGAACGTCATCGGCGCCTGCGAGCAGGCCCTGGCCACCGGCGCGGAGATCTTCGTCCCCGGCCACGGCCCGGTGCTCGACCGCGACGGCGTCCGCGAGCACATCGGCTACCTCGCCTACGTCCGCGAGCGCGCCCACGCCCTGCACGCCGCCGGGATACCCGCGCTGGACGCCGCCCGGCGGGTGATAGCCGAGCAGCGCCACCCCGAACTCGGCCTGCCCGAGCGGCTGGTGATCACCGTCGCGGCCGAGTACCGGCACCTGGACGGCTCGGCGGCCCCCGGCGCCTTGGAGGCCCTGGGCCAGGTCGCCCTGGTGGCCCGGGAACTGGCCGAGGACGAGGCCCGCGCCCAGCGCCCGCGCACCGCCCGGCCCTGACCCCGCCAGGGCCCGGCACCGCCCGATCCTGATCCCGTCCGGCCCCGTCGCCCGGTCGTCCCGGCCGCACCACCCGGTCCACCCCGCAAGCACCCCCGAGGACTTCGATGACGCAGATCGCGCTGATCGTCCTGGCGCTGGTCGCCGCCGCGGCCGCGGCCGTGCTCGCCCGCGGCCGGGCCGTCGCCGTCACCCGGGCGACGGCCGCCGAGACCGCGCTCGGCCGGGGCGAGGAGCGCGCCCGGACCGCCGAGGGCCGGCTCGCCCGCGCGGAGCAGCAGCAGCGCGACGCGCAGGAGGCCGCCCGGCGCTCCGCCGAGGAGGCCCGGCGGGCGGAGGAGCGCACCCGGGCCGCCGAGGACAGCGTCCGCGAGGCGCAGGAGGCGGCCCGGCAGGCGCAGGACACCGTCCGGGACGCCATGCAGCAGGGCTCCGCCGCGACCGCCCGGGCCGAGCAGGCCGAGCGCGCGCTCGCCGAGGCCGAGGCGCGCGGCACCGCGCTGCTCGCCGAGATCGGCCACCTCGCCCAGGAGCGGGTCGCCGCCACCGCCGTACGGCTCACCCACGGCAACGCCCCGCTGGTCGGCCCGCTGGACCCGCAGGCCGTCGGCCCGGAGGCGGTCCGGGCGCTGCAGGGCGTCCTGGACGCCGCCCAGGCCGCCCTCGCCGACGAGCGCGAGCGGGTGGACGCCGCCGCCCGCGCCGCCATGCGCGGCGCCACCTCCCGGATCCAGACCCTGCTGTACCAGATCCAGAGCCTGGTCCAGCGGCTCCAGCACGAGAACGACGACCCCCGGCTGCTGGAGGTCGACTTCCGCAACGAGGTCGCGCTGCGCCGGATCCAGACCATCGCGGTGCTCTGCGAGGCCTGGCCGGGACTGGCCCGCACCGACTCGCCGCTCGCCGAGGTGGTCGTCGGCGCGCTCTCCCGGGTGCCCGGCTACGCCCGGATCAAGGTCGCCAACCACCTGCGCGAGCAGCGCCTCGCCGTGGTCGCCCGGGCCGCCGAGCCGATCGCCGTCACCATCGCCGAGCTGCTCGCCAACGCCACCGCCTGCTCCCACCCGGAGACCGACGTCCCGGTCACCGTCCAGCAGGGCGGCCGCGGCGCGCTGGTGATCATCGACGACAGCGGCATCGGCATGGACGAGGACCAGCTGCGCCGCGCCCGCCGGCTGCTGGCCGGCCCGCCCGACATGCTGCTCACCGAGCTCGGCAACCCGCCCAAGACCGGCTTCGCGGTGATCGGCAAGCTGGCCCGCCAGTACGGCTTCTCCTGTCACATCGAGCCCTCGCCGTACGGCGGCATGCGGACCATCCTGCGCATCCCGGCCGCGCTGGTGACCGTCGTGGACGACGAGCAGCCGCTGTCGGTGCTCACCCCGCTGCCGCTGCGGGCCGGCTCCGGCCCGGCCCCGGCGCCCACCGTCGCGGCCGTCCCGCCGATGCGCGACGCGGACGAGCAGGACGGCCCGCGGCTCGCCGACCGCCACAACCAGCCGGGCCCGCACCCGGCCCCGGCCATCCGCGTGGTGCCCGACCCGGTCGCGGACGGCCCGGCGGGGGAGGGCCAGGCAGGTGCGTCCGTCCCGGCCGAGCCCGGCCCGGACGCCCCCGCGACGGACACCCCCTCGACGGACGCGTCCGCGGCCGACGACGGCACCGGCCTGCCGACCCGGCGCCGCCGCCGTCCGCTGGCCGCCGAGCAGCCCGCCGCCGTACGGCCGGCCGCCGCCAAGCCCGCCCCCGCCCGCGCGGCCGCGCGCACCCCCGAGCAGGCCGCCGCCCACTGGCAGGCGCTGCAGCAGGGCACCGACTCCGGCCGGGCCGCCGTGGCCCGGGCCGAGCGCGAGGAGGCCGCCGGCGCCGCCCCCGGCCGGACCGCCCCCGGAAACAGCGACAGCACCACCGGCACGACCGGCACCACCGGCATGAGCGCCACCGGCGGCATGACCGCCACCACCCCCGGCGACACCACCGCCGACCGCGACCCCGGTGACCCGAGCACCGGTCCGACCTCAGAAGGAGCCGAGCAGTGAGCAGCACGCCCAGCCCGACCGCCACCGACGAGATCTCGTGGGTGCTGACCCCGCTGCTGGAGCTCCCGGGGGTGCTGCACGCCGTCATCGCCACCGGGGACGGCCTGGTCGAGGGTGCCTCGGACGGCCTGGAGCGCGCCTCGGCCGAGCGGGTCGCCGCGATGACCGCCACCGTGCACGCCGCCGCCCGGGCCTTCACCGCCGCGTTCACCGACGTCGAACGGCCCCGGCTGGCCCAGACCGTGGTGGAGTCCGACCTCGGCTACGCCGTCGTGGTGCCCGCCGGGGAGAACACCTCGCTCGCCGTCTTCACCTCGCCGGACGCCCAACTCGGCAACGTCGCCTACCAGATGCAGCTGCAGGTCGCCGCCCTCGGTCGCGCGCTCGCGAGCCCGACCCGGCGGCAGGACGACGACGTCCGGTCATGACCGCCGTCCCCCGCAGGCGGATGGTACCCGCCTACCTGGCCACCGGCGGCCGCAGCCGCCCCGGCACCAAGGGCTTCGAGCGGCTGACCGTGCTGTTCGCCGACCGCGCGGACCCGCCGGAGGCGCTCGACCCCGAACACCGCCGGCTCTGGGAACTGCTGCGCCCCGGCGCGCTGACCGTGGTGGAGGCCGCCGCGCACCTGAGCCTGCCGGTCAGCGCCACCGTCTTCCTCGCGGCCGACCTGGTCGAGGCGGGCTGCCTGCACGCCCGCGCGCCGATCCCGCGCGCCCAGCAGACCGACCGCTCCATCGTCGAGAGGCTCCTCGTTGGACTCCGTGCGCTCCGGTGACCCGGCCGCCCGGCCGGAACCGGAAGACCAGAGCCGGGTGGGCTACCTGCCCGACCAGGACCAGACGCTGATGAAACTGGTGGTGGCCGGCCCGTTCGGGGTCGGCAAGACCACCCTCATCCGGACCCTCTCCGAGATCGCCACCCTGCACACCGAGGAGGCGATGACCGAGACCGGCCGCCCGGTGGACGACCTGGCCGGCGTACCCGGGAAGTCCACCACCACCGTCGCCGTCGACTTCGGCCGGCTCACCCTGCCCGGCAACGTGGTGCTCTACATGTTCGGCACCCCCGGCCAGCGCCGCTTCTTCCCGCTCTGGCAGGACATCGCCCGCGGCGCGGTGGGCGCCCTGGTGCTCGCCGACACCCGCCG
Organism: Kitasatospora sp. NPDC056273; assembly: GCF_042268845.1. NCBI lineage: Bacteria > Bacillati > Actinomycetota > Actinomycetes > Kitasatosporales > Streptomycetaceae > Kitasatospora > Kitasatospora sp. NPDC056273. Next base: position 192,481 of record NZ_JBHJSJ010000002.1, read on the forward strand.
GCTGGCCGACTCCTTCGAGATCATGGACATGGTCGAGGAGCAGGGCCTGCCGTACGCCGTCGCCGTCAACCGCTTCCCGGACGCGCCGGACCACCCGGTCGAGGTGCTGCGCACCCACCTGGACCTGCACGCCGCCACCCCGCTGCTGCTCTGCGACGCGCGCGAGCGCGACAGCAGCCTGGACGCGCTGATCGCGCTGGCCGAGCACGTCCTGGAGGCCCTGCCCGCCGCCCCCGACGGCCCGGACCCCGACGGCCCGGACCCCGCCGGCCCGGACCCCGCCGGCCCGGACCCAGCCACCTCGGACCCCGCCACCCCGGAGCAGCCGTGACCGTCGAGTCCCGCCCGACCCCGATCCACGGCCCGGTCTTCGCCGCCGACCCCCAGCTGGTCTACGAGCGGCTGCGGCGGCACGGCGCGGTCGCCCCGGTGGAGATCGCGCCCGGCGTCGAGGCCCTGCTGGTCACCGACTACCAGGCCGCGCTGGACCTGCTGCGCGACACCGACACCTTCTCCAAGGACTCCCGGGCCTGGCAGCGGACCGTCCCGCCGGACTCCCCGCTGCTGCCGGTGCTCGGCTACCGCCCGACCGCGCTGTTCAGCGACGGCGAGACCCACGCGCGCTACCGGGCGGTGATCACCGACGCCCTCGCGCTGTTCGAGCCGCACCGGCTCCAGCGGCAGGTCGCCGAGACCGCGCACCGGCTGATCGACCGCTTCGCCGCCGTCGGGCACGCCGACCTGATCGCCGAGTACGCCCGCCGGCTGCCCGCCTTCGCGCTCACCACCTGGTTCGGCGTGCCGCAGGAGCAGCGCGAGGAGGTGGTGGACGCGATCACCGGGCTGATCGAGTCCACCGCCCGGGCCGGCGCCTCGTACGGGAAGCTCCTGGCGGTGGTCACCGCGATGGTCGCCGAGCGCCGCGAGCGCCCCCGGCACGACCTCACCTCGATGTACGTCACCCACCCGGTCGGGCTGGACGACGACGAGGTGATCCGGCAGATCACCCTGACCCTGATCGCCGGACACGAGCCGACCACCAACCTGATCGGCAACGCCCTGCTGCGCCTGCTCACCGACGCCCGCTACGCCGGCTCGCTGTTCGGCGGGGCGATGACCGCCCACCAGGCGATCGACGAGGTGCTCTGGCACGAGCCGCCGATGGCCAACCTCTCGGCCCACTACCCCCGGTACGACATCACCTTCCACGGCCGCGAGATCAAGGCGGGCACGCTGGTGCTGGTCTCGTACGCGGCCGCCAACTCCCAGGCCGCGCCGCCCACCGACGGCGGCGGGCTGCGCAGCGGCGAGAGCGCCCACCTGGCCTGGGCGGCCGGCCCGCACGCCTGCCCGGCCCGGGACCCGGCCCTGCTGATCGCGATCACCGCCATCGAGCAGCTGGGCAGCCGCCTCAGCGACCTCGAACTGTCCACCCCCGCCGAGGACCTGCTCTGGCGCCCGGGCCCGTTCCACCGGGCCCTGACGCACCTCCCGGTCCGCTTCGCACCGGTCGAGGGGTAGGCCCGGACGGGCCCGGACGGCGCGGAGGCCCGGACACCGTACGTGTCCGGGCCTCCGCGCGCGGGTCCGGCCCTACTCGGCCGGCTTCAGCGTCAGCGAGACGCTGTTGATGCAGTACCGCTGGTCCGTCGGCGTGCCGTAGCCCTCGCCCTCGAAGACGTGCCCGAGGTGCCCGCCGCAGCGGGCGCAGCGCACCTCGACCCGGCGCATGCCGAGCGAGGTGTCCTCGATGTACTGGACCCGGTCCCCGGCCAGCGGCGCGTAGTAGGACGGCCAGCCGCAGTGGCTGTCGAACTTGGTCTCGGAGCTGAACAGTTCGGCCCCGCAGGCCCGGCAGCCGTAGACGCCGACGGTCTTGGAGTCGGTGTACTCACCGGTGAACGGCCGCTCGGTGCCCGCCTCGCGGAGCACGTGGTACTCCTCGGGGCTGAGCTGGGCGCGCCACTCGGCCTCGGTCTTCTCGATCTCGTAGCTCATCACGGGCTCCCGGTCGCGGTGGACGTCGGACGGACGTACGTCAGACGTTGGAAGCAACGTTCGCGAGGTGCCGCAGGATTTCCGGGCCGAGGTTGGTGACGTCCCCGGCGCCCATGGTGAGCAGCAGGTCGCCCGGGCGGGCGAGGCCGGCCAGCAGGGCGGGGGCGGCGGCGAAGGAGTGCTCCGCGGTGACCTCGGCGCCGGCCCGGCGGGCCGCGTCGATGATCAGCTCGCTGGTCACGCCGGGGATCGGGTCCTCGCGGGCCGGGTAGATGTCCAGCACCACCGAGGCGTCGGCCAGCGCCAGCGCCTGGCCCATCTCCTCGGAGAGCTGCTGGGTGCGGCTGAACAGGTGCGGCTGGAAGACCACCAGCACCCGGCCCCCGCCGGTCAGGCCCTCGCGGATCGCCTCCAGGTCGGCGGTCATCTCGGTGGGGTGGTGGGCGTAGGAGTCGATCACCTGGACCCCGCCGGCCTCGCCCTTGAGCTGGAGGCGGCGGCGCACGCCGGTGTAGGCGCCGAGCGCCTTGGCCAGGTCGGCGGCCGGGACGCCCAGCGCGACGCCGGCGGCCAGCGCGGACACCGCGTTGTGGGCGTAGTGGCGGCCGGGCACCGAGACGGTGAAGCTCAGCTCGGTGCCGTCCAGCAGGACGGTGACCTCGCTGGTCATGCCGTGGGCGACCACCGAGAGCACCCGCAGGTCGGCGTCCTCGGCGGAGCCGACCGTCACCACGTTCAGGCCCTCGCGGCCGGCCACCCGGGAGGTGAGCTCGCGGGCGCCGTCGTGGTCGGCCGAGACCACCAGGGTGCCGCCGGGGACGATCCGGCCGACGAAGGTCTCGAAGGACTCGTAGATCTCCTCGATCGAGGCGTAGTTGGCGTGGTGGTCCAGCTCCACGTTGAGCACGATCGCCACCTCGGGCGCGTACTTGTGGAAGCTGCGGTCGCTCTCGTCCGCCTCGGCGACGAAGATCTCGCCGGTGCCGTGGTGGGCGTTGGAGCCGGGCGCGTCGAGGTCGCCGCCGATCGCGTAGGACGGGTCCAGGCCCAGCTCGCCGAGGGCGACGGCGAGCATGCTGGTGGTGGTGGTCTTGCCGTGGGTGCCGGCCACCGCCAGCGCCCGGCGCCCGCCCATCAGCGCCGCCAGCGCGTCGGAGCGGTGCACCACCGGGATGCCGCGCTCGTGGGCGGCCACCAGCTCCGGGTTGTCGGCCCGGATCGCGCTGGAGACGACCACGCTGCTGGTGCCGTCCGGCACGTGCTCGGCGGCGTGGCCGACGTGCACGGTGGCGCCGAGGGCGCGCAGCGCGAGGACGGTCTCGGACTCCTTGGAGTCGCTGCCCGAGACGCTGGCCCCGCGCACGGCGAGGATCTTCGCCAGGCCGGACATCCCGGCGCCGCCGATGCCGATGAAGTGCGGGGCGTGCAGGTCGTGCGCGGCGTCGTTCAAGGCGTGGCTCCGTAGGGGCGGGGGCAGACAGGGCGGGCGGACGGGTCGGGAAGACGGAATCGTCCTCGCGGGCGGACCGCAAGGACGATTCTGCACCACCGGCGTGCCGGGCCGGTCGGGTCAGGAGTCGCTGGCGAAGAGCCTGAGCACGGGGACGCCCACCTTGTGCCGGGCCTGGGAGGCCCAGTCGCGGTGGAAGAACTCCTCCACGAAGTGCGGTGAGGTGAGCACCACGACCTCGTCCGCCCGCTGCTCCCCGACGACCGCGCGCAGCCGCTCCAGCGGCTTCTCCCCGACCAGCTCGCCGACCGCCTCGGCCCCGGCCGAGCGCAGGTGGCGCAGGCTGTGCTCCAGCGACTCGCCGGCCACGGTCGGACCGCTCTCGGACTCGTCGTGCTCGTGCACCACCTTGTCGAGGTGGCCGAGGGCGACGTCGTCGAGCGCCCGCAGCAGTTCGTCCTGCCGGCCGCGCGGCTGCATCAGGACGACGAAGGACACCTTCTCCTCGCCGTGGAGCGTGGTGACGAGCTCCACGTCCGCGTCGGAGAGAGCCTTTTCGATCATCAGTACCGTCTTGAACACGTGAGTCCCTTCCAGTGGCCGGCCCCCGGGCCCCGGCATCCCATAACGGGATCACGATCAGGGGGTCACGGGGTTGTCCGAACCGGGGTGACGCAGGTAGCGGGTGAAGAGGAATCCTTTCTGCTCGATCAATGAGACCAGCCGCATCCGCTGCACGTCCGGCATTCGGGCATCGTGCAGGATGCGCGGCGCGTCGCCGCCGGTGAGCAGCGGAGCCAGCGACAGGCACAGCTCGTCCAGCAGGCCGGCCGCCGCCAGCTGCCCCAGCAGGCGCGGGCCGCCCTCGGTCAACAGCCTGGTCCAGCCCCGTTCGGCCAGGGCCGCCACGCCCGCCCGCAGGTCCACCGAACCGGTGCCGGCGAGCACCAGGTCGGCCACCCCGGCGACCGCCCGGCGGCGCTCCGCGGGGGCGTCCTCGGTGGTGACGACCACCGTCCTGACCAGCGGCTCGGTGAACAGCGGCGCGGTCAGGTCCAGCTCCAGCGAGCGGCTCACCACGGCGATCGCCGGGGCGGGCGCCTGCCCCGCCGCCGCCCGGGCCGCCGCGAACTCCTTGCGGGCCCGGGCCGGCCGGTAGCCCTCGGCGCGGACCGTCTCCGCGCCCACCACTACCACGTCCGACAGCGCCCGCAGCACCCCGAAGATCCGCTTGTCGGCATCGCCGGAGAGGCCCTCGGACAGCCCGTCCAGCTTGGCCCCGCCGTCCAGGCCGGACACCATGTTGGCGCGCAGCCAGGGGCGCCCCTGATTCACCTGTTCGGGGTACGCGTAGACGGCGGCGAGCGATTCCAGTGCGGCCGGATCGGCGAGCCGCCCGCCCAGCGGGCTGATCAACTGTTGCATGTCCCCAGTCTTCCACCGCGGGCCGTGGGCCGTTCGGGGCCGCGGGTCGTTCGGACGGCGTACGGGGCAGGCGTACCCTCTACTGATGTGCCCGCAGCCTCCCACTCCGCAACCGCGACCGAGCCGATAGCAGCCGCACACGCCTCCGGCTCCCCGATCGCGCTCACCGACCGCCGACCCGTCGTGCCCGCCGAGCGGCTGGTCGCCGAGATGGTCCCGCCGCCCCGGTTCGCCGACGTGAGCTTCGGGACGTACATTCCGGACCCGACCCAGCCGAGCCAGTACGAGGCCGTCCAGGTCCTGGAGCAGTTCGCGGCGACCCTCGGCGGAGGAAACGGTTCCGCGCCCAAGCGCAGCTGGTTCCGCCGCTCCGCCCCCGCGCCCACCGGCCCGGCCGGGGTCTACCTCGACGGCGGCTACGGCGTCGGCAAGACCCACCTGCTCGCCTCGCTCTGGCACGCCGCCCCCGGCCCCAAGGCCTTCGGCACCTTCGTCGAGCTGACCAACCTGGTCGGCGCGCTCGGCTTCCAGCAGGCCGTGCGGACCCTCTCCGGGCACACGCTGCTCTGCATCGACGAGTTCGAGCTCGACGACCCGGGCGACACCGTGCTGGTCTCCACCCTGCTCGGCCGGCTGGTCGACAACGGCGTGAAGCTGTGCGCCACCTCGAACACCCTGCCGGAGAAGCTCGGCGAGGGCCGCTTCGCCGCCGCCGACTTCCTGCGCGAGATCCAGGGCCTGTCCGCGCACTTCCGCCCGATGCGGATCGACGGCCAGGACTACCGCCACCGCGGCCTGCCGGACGCCCCGCCGCCGTACACCAACGAGGCCGTCACGGCCGCCGCGGCCCGCACCCCCGGCGCCTCGCTGGACGACTTCGACGCCCTGCTCGCCCACCTCTCCGCCGTCCACCCCAGCCGCTACGGCGCGCTGCTGGACGACGTCGCCGCGGTCTGCCTGCGCGGCGTCCGCCAGATCGACGACCAGTCCACCGCGCTGCGCCTGGTCGTGCTGGCCGACCGGATGTACGACCGCGAGCTGCCGATCACCGCCTCCGGCCTCCCCTTCGACCAGGTCTTCCCGGAGGAGATGCTGCGCGGCGGCTACCGCAAGAAGTACCTGCGCGCCATCTCCCGCCTGGTCGCCCTCGCCCGGGACAGCGCCAAGGCCTGACCCGTGACCCTCCCCCTCGCCCGGCAGTTGTTCCCACTGCCGAGCGAGGGGGAGAGGCATGACCGGTGACGAGTCCAGGGCGGGCTACGGGATCGAGATCGAGCCCGAGGTGCGGGTGTGGCTCCAGAACTGCCCGACCGTCGAGTACCGGGCGGCCGAACGCGCCGCCGACCGCCTCGCCGAGGACGGCGAGGCGCTGTCGTTCCCGTTGGCGAGCCACCTGGGCGGCCCGCTGCGCGAGTTGCGGATCGGGTCCATGCGCATCACGTACTGGCTCGCGCCGGGGCGGAGGGCTGTGCTGCTGACGGTCTTCCGCAAGACTGGGAACCGCGAGACCGATCAGGTCGAACGGGCGCGCCGCGCGCAGAAGGTCTGCGAGGCGGAGCACGGGCCCGCCGCCGATCACGAGATCTACGACCGGGAGGAGCAGCGATGAGCAGCGGCTACCACACCCGTTGGACCGTGCCGGCGGAGCACCGGGAGAGCGAGGAGTACCGCGCGGCCGGGCGGCGGATGGCGCTGGCCGAGGCCGTGTACGCCCGACGCTCCGCGCTCGGGTGGACACCCGCCGAACTCGCCGAGCGGGCCGGGCTGGACGAGGAGACCGTCGAGGGCATCGAGGAGAGCGGGGTCGATCCGACCCTTCCGCTGATCGAGCGACTCGCCGCCGCCTTCGACTCCGTCGTGCGGATCGACCCCGCCCGGGAGCCGGCCATGAGCTTCGAGGCCCACGCGGCCTGATCGAACCGGCCTCGCTTGTCGGTGGTGGGTCGTACCGTTGAGTGGTGCGTCCCATCACGAGTATTGAGCGGTCCGTGGCGCCTTTCGAGGTCGTCAGCCCCTTCCAGCCGAACGGTGACCAGCCGGCGGCGATCGCCGAGCTGGAACGGCGGATCAGGGGAGGGGAGAAGGACGTCGTGCTGCTCGGTGCCACCGGCACCGGCAAGTCGGCCACCACGGCCTGGATGATCGAGAAGCTGCAGCGGCCCACCCTGGTGATGGCGCCGAACAAGACGCTGGCCGCGCAGCTGGCGAACGAGTTCCGCGAGCTGCTGCCGAACAACGCGGTCGAGTACTTCGTCTCGTACTACGACTACTACCAGCCCGAGGCGTACGTCCCGCAGACGGACACCTACATCGAGAAGGACTCCTCGATCAACGAGGAGGTCGAGCGGCTGCGCCACTCGGCGACGAACTCGCTGCTCACCCGCCGGGACGTGGTGGTGGTGGCCTCGGTCTCCTGCATCTACGGCCTCGGCACCCCGCAGGAGTACGTGGACCGGATGGTGCGGCTCAAGGTCGGCGAGGAGATCGACCGGGACGAGCTGCTGCGCCGCTTCGTCGACATCCAGTACGCCCGCAACGACGTGGCCTTCACGCGCGGCACCTTCCGGGTCCGCGGCGACACCATCGAGATCTTCCCGGTCTACGAGGAGCTCGCCGTCCGGATCGAGATGTTCGGCGACGAGATCGAGGCGCTGTACACCCTGCACCCGCTCACCGGCGAGATCATCAGCCAGGACGACTCGGTCCACGTCTTCCCCGCCTCGCACTACGTGGCCGGCCCCGAGCGGATGGAGCGCGCGGTCAACGGCATCGAGGCGGAGCTTGCGCTGACGCTCGCGAAGCTGGAGAAGCAGGGCAAGCTGCTGGAGGCCCAGCGGCTGCGGATGCGCACCACCTACGACATCGAGATGCTGCGCCAGATCGGCACCTGCTCCGGCGTCGAGAACTACTCGATGCACTTCGACGGCCGCGAGCCCGGCTCCCCGCCGAACACCCTGCTCGACTACTTCCCGGAGGACTTCCTCCTGGTCATCGACGAGTCGCACGTCACCGTCCCGCAGATCGGCGCGATGTACGAGGGCGACGCCTCGCGCAAGCGCACCCTGGTCGAGCACGGCTTCCGGCTGCCCTCCGCGATGGACAACCGCCCGCTGAAGTGGGAGGAGTTCCTGGAGCGGACGGACCAGACGGTCTACCTGTCGGCGACGCCCGGCCCGTACGAGCTGTCGCGCGGCGACGGCCAGGTCGAGCAGATCATCCGCCCGACCGGCCTGATCGACCCCGAGGTGATCGTCAAGCCGACCGAGGGCCAGATCGACGACCTGGTGCACGAGGTCCGCAAGCGGGTCGAGCGGGACGAACGCGTCCTGGTCACCACGCTGACCAAGAAGATGGCCGAGGACCTCACCGACTACATGCTCGGCCTGGACATCCGGGTCCGGTACCTGCACAGCGACGTGGACACCCTGCGCCGGGTGGAGCTGCTGCGCGAGCTGCGGGCGGGCCGGTACGACGTGCTGGTCGGCATCAACCTGCTGCGCGAGGGCCTGGACCTGCCCGAGGTGTCGCTGGTGGCGATCCTGGACGCCGACAAGGAGGGCTTCCTGCGCTCCGGCACCTCGCTGATCCAGACGATCGGCCGTGCGGCCCGCAACGTCTCCGGCCAGGTCCACATGTACGCGGACAAGATCACCCCCGCGATGGAGAAGGCCATCGACGAGACCAACCGCCGCCGGGCCGTGCAGCAGGCCTACAACAAGGAGCACGGGATCGACCCGCAGCCGCTGCGCAAGAAGATCGGCGACATCCTGGACACCCTCGCCCGCGAGGACGTGGACACCGACGAGCTGCTCTCCACCGGCTACCGGAACCAGGGCAAGGGCAAGGCCCCGGTCCCGGCGCTGGGGGCGGAGCGCAAGCCGGCCAAGTCCCTGCCGGCCGCCGAACTGGCGGACCTGATCCAGGAGATGACCGACCGGATGCACACGGCCGCCGCCGACCTCCAGTTCGAGGTCGCGGCCCGGCTGCGCGACGAGGTCAAGGAGCTGAAGAGGGAACTGCGGCAGATGCGCGAGGCCGGAGTGGCGTAGCCGCACCCGCGGGGGCGCACCCGCGGGGCGCACCCGTACGGCGCCGGGCCTGGCCGGAATGACACCGGTCAAGTCCGCGGGTGTCTCAGCCTTGCCACAAACGGGCAGACCCGGGGGAGCCCGGGGTGCCGCAGGCCCTAGGCTGGCCTGCGGCATCGTGCCCTCGGGACGGGGTTTGCGGGCCGTACGCAGAGGGGGCCTCAGCCGGGGGACGGCGACGGGGTGTTCCACCGTGGAGCCGCTCGGCTGTGACCGCGCGGCCGGCAGAGAGGACAACGTCGTGTCGGTGAACCTGGCCAAGGGGCAGCGGGTCAGCCTCCAGAAGGGGCAGGGCGGCGCCCTGACCGTGGTCCGGATGGGCCTCGGCTGGCAGGCCGCCCCCAAGCGCGGGCTGTTCGGCAGCCGCACCCGGAAGATCGACCTGGACGCCTCGGCGCTGCTGTACGCCGAGCGGACCCCGTCCGACGTGGTGTTCTTCTCGCACCTGGAGAGCAACGACGGCTCCGTGCGGCACACCGGAGACAACCTGGAGGGCGGCTCCGGGACCGAGGACGACGAGGCGATCCTGGTCGACCTGGTGCACGTGCCCGTGAACATCACCCAGGTGGTGTTCACGGTGAGCTCGTACACCGGGCAGACCTTCGCCGAGGTGCAGCGGGCGCACTGCCGGCTGGTGGACGAGGCCACCGGGCTGGAGCTGGCCCGCTACGAGCTGGCGGGCGGCGGGCCGCACACCGGGCAGATCATGGCCAAGGTGGTCCGGGACGGCGACGGCGGCTGGGAGATGCAGGCGATCGGCGCGCCGGCGAAGGGGCGGACCTTCCAGGACCTGCTGCCGGCGATCGAGCCGTTCCTGTAGCCGACCACGTAGCCGGTCCAGCAGCCCGCTCCGCACGGTTCTTTACCTTCTTTACCTTCCCTTGGGATTGCTGTTACTCTCGTTGGCAGCGGAGGGGAGTATTCCTCGACAGCCGACCCCGTCATCACGGGTGCCCGTCGTGGCACCCCGGGGCGCTGGCCCGACGGGCGGAAGAGACCTCCGGCAGTGACGATGACTGTCTCGCCTACCTGCCGGAGGAGCAGTAGTGGACGTTTCCGTAACCATGTGGGTTTCCACGATCCTGGTGCTGATCGCACTGGTCGTGGCGGACTTCTTCATCGGAGGGCGCAAGCCGCACGAGGTCTCGATCAAGGAGGCCGGGATCTGGACGGCCGTCTGGGTCGCCCTGGCGGTGCTCTTCGGCGGCTTCCTCTGGTGGCACTCCGGTGGGGAGCCGGCGGGCGAGTTCTTCGCCGGCTACATCACCGAGAAGTCGCTCAGTGTCGACAACCTCTTCGTGTTCATCCTGATCATGGGCAAGTTCGCGGTGCCCAGGATCTACCAGCAGCGCGTGCTGATGTTCGGTGTGATCATCGCGCTGGTGCTCCGGGCGGTGTTCATCGCCGGCGGCGCCGCGCTGGTCGCCGAGTTCTCCTGGGTGTTCTTCATCTTCGGCGCCTTCCTGATCTGGACGGCCTGGAAGCTGATCAAGGAGGCCCGCGCCGAGGACGAGGGCGACGAGGAGTTCGAGGAGAACCGCGTCCTCAAGTCGATCACCCGCCGCTTCCCGGCCACCGAGGACTACCGCGGCACCAAGCTGTTCGTCCGGGAGAACGGCCGCCGGCTGATCACCCCGATGCTGGTCGTCATGCTGGCGATCGGCACCACCGACGTGCTGTTCGCGCTGGACTCGATCCCGGCGATCTTCGGCCTGACCCAGGACCCGTACATCGTCTTCACCGCCAACGCCTTCGCCCTGATGGGGCTGCGCCAGCTGTACTTCCTGATCGGCGGCCTGCTGAAGAAGCTGGTCCACCTGTCGTACGGCCTGTCGGTGATCCTCGGCTTCATCGGCGTGAAGCTGGTGCTGCACGCCGCGCACGAGGCGGGCGCGACCTGGGCCCCGGAGATCGGCATCCCGTTCTCGCTGGGCTTCATCGTGGTCGTCCTGGCGATCACCACCTTCACCAGCCTGCGGGCCGCGAAGAAGGCCGAGTCCGCCGAGCACGAGAAGCTCGACGCCTGACGCCTGACGCCTGACGCCTGACGCCTGATGCCTGACGCCTGACGTTCGTGCGCCGCACGGCGCCGGGCACCGCCGAGGCCCCCGCGACCGGAGACGGTCACGGGGGCCTCGGCCGTGCGGCGGGGGAGGGGCTACCAGCCGCGCTCGCGCCACTCGTCGAGGTGCGGGCGCTCGGCGCCGACGGTGGTGTCGGAGCCGTGGCCGGGGTAGACCCAGGCCTCGTCGGGGAGGGCGTCGAAGATCTTCTCGGTGACGTCCCGGTAGAGGGTCCGGAAGGCCTCCGGGTCGCCCCAGGTGTTGCCGACGCCGCCCGGGAAGAGGCAGTCGCCGGTGAAGACGTGCTGGTGGCCCTGCGGGTCGTCGTAGACGAGCACGATGGCGCCCGGGGTGTGGCCGACCAGGTGCCGGACGGTGAGCTCCACCTCGCCGACCCGGAGCGTGTCGCCGTCCGCGAGCAGCAGCTCGGTGGGGACGTCGATGCCCTCGGCGTCGTGCTCGCCGGCGGCCGTCCGGGCACCGGTGGTGGCGACCACCTCGGCCAGCGCGCCCCAGTGGTCGTGGTGGCGGTGGGTGGTGACCACCGTTTCGAGGTCGTCCCCGACGGTCTCCAGCAGCACCGGCGCGTCGGCGGCCGCGTCGATCAGGAGCTGTTCGTCGGTGGCCCGGCAGCGCAGCAGGTAGGCGTTGTTGTCGTACGGGCCGACGGCCACCTTGGTGATGATCAGGTGGGCCAGTTCCCGCACGTCCGGCGGTCCGCCGACCTTGACCGCTCCGTGGTACGTCATCCGTCTGCTCCTCGTCGTGTGGATCTCCCTGGCATCATCCTCGCGCCGTCAGCCCATGGGGGGAAGCGGGGGCAGGGCGGTGTCGGGGGTGCGGTGCAGGGCGTCGCCGGCGGAGCGGCCGGAGAGCCAGGCGGTGAGGGCGCGGACGGGGCCCCGCACGGTGAGGGCGGGCTCGCCGGTGCCGATGACGGCGCGGTCGTCGGTGTCGTCGGCGACCAGCTCGACGGCGGGCAGGCCGGCCTCCCCGGCCAGGCCGGCGGCGAGCTTGCGGAACTGGGCGACGGCGAAGTCCTCCGGCCAGTCCGCCGGGGTGTGGCCGGCGGCCAGGTCGACGTGGTGGTACTCCAGCTCCAGCAGGCGCTTGTGCGGGATCTGGTGGGCCGGGAAGACGTAGCCGAAGCGGTGCTTGACGGACGCCGCCCAGGCGTCGTCGGTCAGCTGCGCGGCGGCGGCCAGGAAGCGCTCGTGGGACGCGCGCAGGTCGGCGAGGTGGGCGTCGAGCGGGCGGGGCGCGTCGCGCTCGATGTCCTGGTCGCGGGCCTCGTGGCTGGCGTACTGCGGGACGTCGGTGCCGGTGCGGGCGCCGGTCAGCAGGTTGACCAGGGAGTCGGCGTTGCGGGCGAGGTGGGCCAGTACGTGGCCCTTCGTCCAGCCGGGGAGGGCGGAGGGCTCGGCGACGGCGTCGGGCTTCAGCCCGGCGACGGTGCGCAGCAGGCGCCCGGTGCTCTCCTCGACCTGGCCGAGCCAGGAGTCGGCGGCGGACCTCGGGTCGGTCATCGAATCTGCCTTCCGTGCGGAACGGGGCGTTGCCCGGAGCGGGCTTCGCTCGTTGACCAGGTGACGCTACCGCCGAATCCGGGCCCTGAGCAGGGGGTTTTCGGGTACGCGCACCGTGCGGGTACGGACGGCCCGGGGGGTGGCCTCACTCGTTCGGGTGGTCCCGGCTGGACAAGGTCGATATTCGAACGTCTGAGCTATAGGCTGGCTGCCGCATCCTGGAAGAAGCAGCACATCCCAACGCAAGCCCTCTCGCCCCGGAGAAAGGCGCCAGCAGCAGTGGCCGACCGCCTCATCGTCCGCGGTGCTCGCGAGCACAACCTCAAGAACGTCTCGCTCGACCTGCCCCGCGACTCCCTCATCGTCTTCACGGGCCTCTCCGGCTCCGGCAAGTCCTCGCTCGCCTTCGACACGATCTTCGCCGAGGGCCAGCGCCGCTACGTCGAGTCGCTGTCCTCCTACGCCCGTCAGTTCCTCGGGCAGATGGACAAGCCCGACGTGGACTTCATCGAGGGCCTCTCCCCGGCCGTCTCGATCGACCAGAAGTCCACCAACCGCAACCCCCGTTCGACCGTCGGCACCATCACCGAGGTCTACGACTACCTGCGCCTGCTGTTCGCCCGGATCGGCAAGCCGCACTGTCCGCACTGCGGCCGCCCGATCGCCAAGCAGTCGCCGCAGGCGATCGTGGACAAGGTGCTGGAGCTCGCCGAGGGCACCCGGTTCCAGGTGCTCAGCCCGGTGGTGCGCGAGCGCAAGGGCGAGTTCGTCGACCTCTTCGCCGACCTCCAGTCCAAGGGCTACTCCCGCGCCCGGGTCGACGGCGGGACGATCCAGCTCGCCGAGCCGCCGAAGCTCAAGAAGCAGGAGAAGCACACCATCGAGGTGGTCATCGACCGCCTGACCGTGAAGGACAGCGCCAAGCGGCGGCTCACCGACTCGGTGGAGACGGCCCTGCGGCTGTCCGGCGGCATGGTCGTGCTCGACTTCGTCGACCTCCCCGAGGACGACCCGGAGCGCGAGCGGATGTACTCCGAGCACCTCTACTGCCCGTACGACGACGTGTCGTTCGAGGAGCTGGAGCCGCGCTCGTTCTCCTTCAACTCGCCGTTCGGCGCCTGCCCGGACTGCTCGGGCCTGGGCAACCGGATGGAGGTCGACCCGGAGCTGGTCGTGCCCGACGTCGAGCGCTCGCTGGACGAGGGCGCGATCCACCCGTGGTCGGCCGGGCACGCCAAGGAGTACTTCCAGCGCCTGATCGACGCGCTGGCCGGGGAGCTCGGCTTCCGCACCGACATCCCCTGGGCCGGGCTGCCCGCCCGCGCGAAGAAGGCGCTGCTGTACGGGCACAAGCACCAGGTGGAGGTCCGCTACCGCAACCGCTTCGGCCGCGAGCGCTCGTACAGCACCGGCTTCGAGGGCGCGATCCCGTTCATCCAGCGCCGGCACACCGAGGCGGAGAGCGACAGCAGCCGCGAGCGCTTCGAGGGCTACATGCGCGAGGTGCCCTGCCCGACGTGCCAGGGCACCCGGCTCAAGCCGGTGGTCCTCGCGGTCACCGTCGAGGGCAGGTCGATCGCCGACGTCTCCTCGATGTCGATCAGCGACTGCTCCGAGTTCCTCGGCGCGATGCGGCTCAACGCCCGGGACAAGCAGATCGCCGAGCGGGTCCTCAAGGAGGTCAACGAGCGGCTGCGCTTCCTGGTCGACGTCGGCCTGGACTACCTCTCGCTCGACCGCGCGGCCGGCACCCTGTCCGGCGGCGAGGCCCAGCGCATCCGGCTGGCCACCCAGATCGGCTCCGGCCTGGTCGGCGTGCTGTACGTGCTGGACGAGCCGTCCATCGGCCTGCACCAGCGGGACAACCACCGGCTGATCGAGACGCTGGTGCGGCTGCGCGACATCGGCAACACCCTGATCGTCGTCGAGCACGACGAGGACACCATCAAGACGGCGGACTGGGTGGTCGACATCGGCCCGGGCGCCGGCGAGCACGGCGGCAAGGTGGTGCACTCCGGTTCGCTGAAGCAGCTGCTCACCAACAAGGAGTCGCTGACCGGCCAGTACCTCTCCGGCAAGCGGTCCATCCCGATCCCGGCCACCCGCCGCGAGCGGGACAAGAAGCGCCAGCTGACGGTCCACGGCGCCCGCGAGCACAACCTCAAGGACGTCACGGTCGGCTTCCCGCTCGGCACCTTCACCGCGATCACCGGTGTCTCCGGCTCCGGCAAGTCGACGCTGGTCAACGACATCCTGTACACCCACCTCGCCCGGGAGCTGAACGGCGCCCGCAGCGTGCCCGGCCGGCACACCCGGATCACCGGCACCGACCAGGTGGACAAGGTGGTGCACGTCGACCAGTCGCCGATCGGCCGCACCCCGCGCTCCAACCCGGCCACCTACACCGGGGTGTTCGACCACGTCCGCCGGCTCTTCGCGGAGACGCAGGAGGCCAAGGTCCGCGGCTACCTGCCCGGCCGGTTCTCCTTCAACGTCAAGGGCGGCCGCTGCGAGAACTGCTCGGGCGACGGCACCATCAAGATCGAGATGAACTTCCTGCCGGACGTCTACGTGCCGTGCGAGGTCTGCCACGGCGCCCGGTACAACCGGGAGACGCTGGAGGTCCACTACAAGGGCAAGTCCATCGCCGAGGTGCTGGACATGCCGATCGAGGAGGCGCTGGGCTTCTTCGAGGCCGTCCCGGCGATCGCCCGGCACCTGCGGACGCTCAACGACGTCGGCCTCGGCTACGTCCGGCTCGGCCAGTCGGCGCCGACGCTCTCCGGCGGCGAGGCGCAGCGCGTCAAGCTCGCCTCGGAGCTCCAGAAGCGCTCCACCGGGCGGACGGTCTACGTGCTGGACGAGCCCACCACCGGCCTGCACTTCGAGGACATCAGCAAGCTGATCAAGGTGCTCAGCGGGCTGGTGGAGAAGGGCAACACGGTGATCGTCATCGAGCACAACCTCGATGTGATCAAGACCGCCGACTGGATCGTCGACATGGGCCCCGAGGGCGGCTCCGGCGGCGGCACGGTGGTCGCCGAGGGCACCCCGGAGCAGATCGCCGCCGTCCCGGAGAGCCACACCGGCAAGTTCCTGCGGGACATCCTGCCGGCCGGTTTCGCGGACGCCCCGGCCGCCGCCCCGGCGAAGAAGGCGCCGCGCAAGCGCGCGGCCGCCGCGAAGAAGTAGCCCCGTCCGCCCACCCCGCCGCACCCGGGGACTCCCGGGAGCGGCGGGGTGGGCGCGACATAGACTTCCGTGGTCCCCGCAACAGCCGTACCCGTAGGAGCGCACCGATGTCCGAGGCCCCCGAGACCAGCCCCACCGCCTCCCGCCGCACCGTGCTCTGCGGGGCCGCGGCCGTCCTGGCGGCCGGCGGCACCGTGGCGGTCACCGGGTGCAGCTCCTCGTCCTCCGGTGGCAGCGCCCCCAAGGGCCCGGTCGACCTCGGCCCGGCCTCTGCCGTGCCGGAGGGCGGCGGCAAGGTCTTCCGCGAGCAGAAGATCGTGGTGACCCAGCCCACCGCCGGCCAGTACAAGGCGTTCAACGCCCGGTGCACCCACGCCGGCTGCCTCGTGGACCAGGTCAAGAACAACCAGATCCAGTGCCCCTGCCACGGCAGCCGGTTCGCCGTCACCGACGGCGCCGTGCAGGACGGACCGGCCTCCTCCCCGCTGCCCGCCTACACCGTCACGGTCGAGGCCGGCAACCTCAAGGTGACCCCGAGCTGACCGAGTTGAGCGCCTCCCGACCGCCACGGTCCCCCCTGACGATCTCCGCCCCGCGGCCCCGGCCCCACTCGGTACGGTGGACCCATGGCTGACCCGAGCACCTACCGCCCGGCGCCCGGTGCGATCCCGACCTCCCCCGGCGTCTACAAGTTCCGCGACGCCCACGGCCGGGTCATCTACGTCGGCAAGGCCAAGAGCCTGCGGCCGCGCCTGTCGTCCTACTTCCAGGACCTGGCCGGCCTGCACCCGCGCACCGCGACCATGGTCACCACCGCCGCCTCGGTGGAGTGGACGGTGGTCGCCACCGAGGTCGAGGCGCTCCAGCTGGAGTACTCCTGGATCAAGGAGTACGACCCGCGGTTCAACGTCAAGTACCGCGACGACAAGAGCTATCCGGAGCTCGCCGTCACCCTGAACGAGGAGTACCCGCGGGTCCAGGTGATGCGCGGGGCGCACAAGAAGGGCGTGCGCTACTTCGGCCCGTACGGGCACGCCTGGGCGATCCGCGAGACGGTCGACCTGCTGCTGCGCGTCTTCCCCGTCCGCACCTGCTCCAACGGCGTCTTCAAGCGCGCCCGCCAGGTCGGCCGGCCCTGCCTGCTCGGCTACATCGGCAAGTGCGCCGCGCCCTGCGTCGGCAAGGTCTCGGCGGACGAACACCGCGCGCTGGCCGAGGACTTCTGCGACTTCATGGCCGGGCGCACCGGCAACTACCTGCGCCGGCTGGAAGACGAGATGCAGGAGGCCGCCGCCGAGCTGGAGTACGAGAAGGCGGCCCGGCTGCGGGACGACATCGGCGCCCTCAAGCGCGCGATGGAGAAGAACGCCATCGTGCTCGCCGACGCCACCGACGCCGACCTGCTGGCCCTGGCCGAGGACGAACTCGAGGCCGCCGTGCAGATCTTCCACGTCCGCGGCGGCCGGGTGCGCGGCCAGCGCGGCTGGGTCACCGACAAGGTCGAGGACGTCGACACCGCGGGCCTGGTCGAGCACGCCCTCCAGCAGCTCTACGGCGGCGGCGAGTCCGTCCCGCGCGAGGTGCTCGTCCCCGCCCTGCCGGAGCCCGCGGAGCCGGTCCGCGAGTGGCTCGGCGGCCTGCGCGGCAGCCAGGTCGACCTGCGCGTGCCCCAGCGCGGGGACAAGAAGGACCTGATGGCCACCGTGCAGCGCAACGCCCAGCAGGCGCTGGCACTGCACAAGACCAAGCGCGCCTCCGACCTCACCACCCGCAGCCGCGCCCTCCAGGAGATCGCCGACGCGCTGGAGCTGGACTCCGTCCCGCTGCGCATCGAGTGCTACGACATCTCCCACCTCCAGGGCGAGGACGTGGTCGCCTCCATGGTCGTCTTCGAGGACGGCCTGGCCCGCAAGAGCGAGTACCGGCGCTTCCAGATCAGGGGCTTCGAGGGCCAGGACGACGTCCGCTCGATGCACGAGGTGATCAGCCGCCGCTTCCGCCGCTACCTCCAGGAGCGCGAGCAGACCGGCGAGTGGGCCGTCCCCGAGGAGGACGACCCCGACACCGCCGCCGGCGGCACCCGGGACGAGGAGGGCCGCCCCAAGCGCTTCGCCTACCCGCCCCAGCTGCTGGTCGTCGACGGCGGCCAGCCGCAGGTCGCCGCCGCCAGGCGCGCCCTGGACGAACTCGGCATCGACGACGTCGCGCTGTGCGGCCTGGCCAAGCGCCTGGAGGAGGTCTGGCTGCCCGGCGAGGACGACCCGGTGGTGCTGCCCCGCTCCAGCGAGGGCCTCTACCTGCTCCAGCGGGTCCGCGACGAGGCGCACCGCTTCGCGATCAGCTATCAGCGCAACAAGCGTTCCAAGCGACTCACCGCCGGGGAACTGGACTCCGTCCCGGGCCTCGGCGAGACTCGCCGCCGGGCGCTGCTCAAGCACTTCGGTTCGCTGAAGAAGCTCCGGGCCGCCACCGTGGACGAGCTCTGCGAGGTACCCGGCATCGGACGCCGCACCGCGCAGACTGTTGCGGAGGCGTTGTCGTCCCGTACACCCGCCGCACCCGCGGTCAACACCGCGACCGGCGAGATCATCGAGGACGGGGCCGAGCAGGCCGCCGGGCCGGTGGCCGCAGCACCCCAGACCGCACCATCCCAGGAGACGCCATGACGGCCGACGCCGCCCGTCAGCCGGTGTGCCCCGGCCCCGCCCGCCTGCCCGGGCCGGGGAAGGGCGGCCGAGCCGTACGCGTACTCCCCAGCAGAAAGACCGAGAGCGGGGAACCGAAGTGACCGTGTCAGACGTGGCCGAGAACGCGCCGGAGCTGGTGATCATCTCCGGTATGTCCGGAGCCGGCCGCTCCACCGCCGCCAAGTGCCTGGAGGACCTCGGCTGGTTCGTGGTGGACAACCTGCCGCCGGCCCTGATCCCGACCATGGTCGACCTGGGCGCCCGTTCCCAGGGCAACGTCGCCCGGATCGGCGTGGTCGTGGACGTCCGCGGCCGGCAGTTCTTCGACGACCTGCTCACCTCGCTGGACGAGCTGGAGAAGCGCGGCGTCCGGCTGCGGGTCGTCTTCCTGGACTCCTCCGACGAGGCGCTGGTGCGCCGCTTCGAGAGCGTCCGCCGCCCGCACCCGCTGCAGGCCGACGGCCGGATCGTGGACGGCATCGCCCTGGAGCGCGACCTGCTGCGCGACCTGCGCGGCGAGGCCGACCTGGTGATCGACACCTCCAACCTCAACGTGCACCAGCTGCGCGCCAAGCTGGACGCCCAGTTCGCCGACCACGACGAGCCCGAGCTGCGCGCCACCGTGATGTCCTTCGGCTTCAAGTACGGCTTGCCGGTCGACGCCGACCTCGTGGTGGACTGCCGCTTCCTGCCCAACCCGCACTGGGTGCCCGAACTGCGGGCCCGTACCGGCACCGACGCGGACGTCGCCGGCTACGTCTTCCAGCAGCCCGGAGCCAACGAGTTCCTGGACGGCTACGCCCAGCTGCTGCGCATCATCACCGAGGGATACCGCCGCGAGGGGAAGCGCTACATGACGCTTGCCGTAGGCTGCACCGGTGGCAAGCACCGAAGCGTCGCCATGTCCGAGCGTCTGACCAAGCGTCTCATCGCCGACGGAGTCGAGACGGTGCTCGTCCACCGTGACATGGGACGGGAGTAACCGCCGCCGCCCTGCCGGGCCCGCCGGCGGAGTGGTCGGCGGGCCGAGGAACGCGAGGTGAGTGTGGCGGGATACGTGCCCGGGCGGCAGCCGCAGAGCAGGACCGGTGACCGGGCGGGCAGCCCGGCCCGGCCCACGGCGCCGGGCCGTCCGCGCAGCAGTCCCGCCCGCGCCAACCCGGCCCCGAGGATCACCGCGCTCGGCGGCGGGCAGGGCCTGTCGGCCTCGCTGTCCGCGCTGCGCCGGCTCACCAGCGACCTCACCGCCGTGGTCACCGTCGCCGACGACGGCGGCTCCAGCGGCCGGCTGCGCGAGGAGCTGGGCGTGCTGCCTCCGGGCGACCTGCGCAAGGCGCTGGCCGCGCTGTGCGGGGACGACGACTGGGGCCGCACCTGGTCCGAGGTGATCCAGCAGCGCTTCACCGGCAACGGCGAGCTCGGCGGCCACGCCGTCGGCAACCTGCTGATCGTCGCGCTCTGGGAGAAGCTGGGCGACCCGGTCGCCGCGCTGGACTGGGTCGGCCGGCTGCTCAACGTGCAGGGCCGGGTGCTGCCGATGTCGGCGGTGCCGCTGGACATCGAGGCGACCGTCCGCGGCCACGACCCGGCGCGCCCCGGCGAGGTCACGGCCGTCCGCGGCCAGGCCGACGTCGCGGTCACCCCGGGCACCGTGCAGTCGATCCGGCTGCTGCCGGACGAGCCGCCCGCCGTCCCGGAGGCGGTCACCGCCGTCCGGGAGGCGGACTGGGTGGTGCTCGGCCCCGGCTCCTGGTTCACCAGCGTGCTGCCGCACCTGCTGGTGCCCGAGCTGGCCGCGGCGCTCACCGAGACCCGCGCCCGCCGCCTGCTCACCCTGAACCTGGCCCCCCAGCCCGGGGAGACCGAGGGCTTCACCCCGCAGCGCCACCTGGAGGTCATCGCCGACCACGCTCCGAACCTCGCGGTGGATGCGATCCTGGTGGACGAGCGCGCCGTCACCGGCGGGGCCTTCGGCCAGGCCGACCTGGACGGCCTGGCGAAGGCCGCCGAACGGATGGGCGCGGCTCTGGTGCTCGGCTCGGTGGCCCGCACCGACGGGACGCCGCGACACGACCCCGAGCTGTTGGCGGCAGCGTACGACCGGATTTTCCGGACACATGGAAGGATCGGGCCATGGCGATGACTCCAGCGGTGAAGGACGAGATCAGCCGGCTCCCGGTCACCCGGGCCTGCTGTCGCAAGGCGGAGGTGTCGGCGATCCTGCGGTTCGCGGGCGGGCTGCACATCGTGAGCGGCCGCATCGTGATCGAGGCGGAGCTCGACACCGGAGCGGCGGCACGGCGGCTGCGCAAGGACCTGCTGGAGATCTTCGGGCACTCCTCCGACCTGGTGGTGATGGCCCCCGGCGGGCTGCGCCGAGGCAGCCGCTTCGTGGTCCGGGTCGTCAAGGACGGCGAGCTGCTCGCGCGCCAGACCGGGCTCGTGGACGGGCGCGGACGCCCGATCCGGGGCCTGCCCCCGGCAGTCGTCTCCGGGGCCACCTGCGACGCCGAGGCGGCCTGGCGCGGGGCCTTCCTGGCGCACGGCTCGCTCACCGAGCCGGGCCGCTCCTCCTCGCTGGAGATCACCTGCCCCGGCTCCGAGGCCGCCCTCGCCCTGGTCGGCGCCGCCCGTCGGCTCGGCATCCCGGCCAAGGCCCGCGAGGTGCGCGGCGTGGACCGGGTGGTGATCCGCGACGGCGACGCGATCGGCGCCCTGCTGACCCGGCTCGGCGCGCACGAGTCGGTGCTCGCCTGGGAGGAGCGCCGGATGCGGCGCGAGGTGCGCGCCACCGCCAACCGGCTGGCCAACTTCGACGACGCCAACCTGCGCCGCTCGGCCCGCGCCGCGGTGGCGGCCGGCGCCCGGGTGGCCCGCGCGCTGGAGATCCTCGGCGACGAGGTGCCCGAGCACCTGGCCGCGGCCGGCCAGCTGCGGATGCAGCACAAGCAGGCCTCGCTGGAGGAGCTGGGCGCGCTCGCCGACCCGCCGCTGACCAAGGACGCGGTGGCCGGCCGGATCCGCCGCCTGCTGGCGATGGCCGACAAGCGGGCCTCCGAGCTGGGCCTGCCCAGCACCGAGGCGAGCCTCACCGACGAGATGGCGATGAACTGACGCCCACGGTCACACCCCGTGATCACGAAGGCCGGTGCCCGGACCCCCGGGCGCCGGCCGCGGTCGTTTCCGGACAGCCGCGACACTCCCGAATTGGTAGAGACCACTGAGCTGGGACCAACTGCCCGGCGGGCCAGGGCCGGACGGCCTGAAATGGGGTTTGGGGCACGCCACGCCCGGTCTCACCAGGCGGCGCGATGTGCCGTCCCAGGCCCCGGAGGGGTAGGGTCGTAGGCGGTCGGGGACTTCCCAAATCTCACCCCCGCCGGGCCTCGCGCCCGGCGTACCTAACGAGGAGATCGGTTCGTGACGATCCGGGTAGGCATCAACGGCTTCGGCCGCATCGGCCGCAACTTCTTCCGCGCGGTCAAGGCTCAGGGCGCGGACATCGAGATCGTCGGTGTCAACGACCTCACCGACACGAAGACCCTGGCTCACCTGCTCAAGTACGACACCACCCTGGGCACCCTCCAGGCCGAGGTCTCGCACACCGAGGACAGCATCACCGTCGACGGCCACACCTTCAAGGTGACCGCCGAGCGTGACCCCGCGAACCTCCCGTGGGCCGCCCTGGGCGCCGACATCGTCGTCGAGTCCACCGGCATCTTCACCAAGGCCGAGGCCGCGAAGAAGCACCTCGCCGCCGGCGCGAAGAAGGTCATCATCTCGGCGCCCGCCACCGACGAGGACGTCACCATCGTCCTGGGTGTCAACGACGAGAAGTACGACGCCGCCAACCACCACGTCATCTCCAACGCCTCGTGCACCACCAACTGCGTGGCGCCGATGGCGAAGGTCCTGAACGAGAGCTTCGGCATCGTCAAGGGTCTGATGACCACCGTCCACGCGTTCACCAACGACCAGGTGACCCTGGACTTCCCGCACAAGGACCTGCGCCGTGCTCGTGCGGCCTCGCAGAACATCATCCCGACCTCGACCGGTGCCGCCAAGGCGACCGCCCTGGTCCTGCCGGAGCTGAAGGGCAAGCTGGACGGCACCTCGCTGCGCGTCCCGGTCCCGACCGGCTCCATCACCGACCTGGTCGTGACCCTCGAGCGCGAGGTCACCAAGGACGAGGTCAACGCGGCCTTCCAGAAGGCCGCCCAGGAGGGCCCGCTCAAGGGCATCCTGGCCTACACCGAGGACCCGATCGTCTCCTCGGACATCGTGAACGACCCGCACTCCTGCATCTTCGACTCGCAGCTGACCATGGTCCAGGGCAACCAGGTCAAGGTGCTCGGCTGGTACGACAACGAGTGGGGCTACTCGAACCGCGTGGTCGACCTGGTCGGCCTCGTCGGCGGGCAGCTCTGACCTCGCGGGAGCTGACGTGATGTAGGGGCGAGGGCCTGGTCGGCGTACGGTGCCGACCGGGCCCTCGTTCCGCGCTCAAGGACTTCTCAGGCGGCCCCTGCGCCGTGCCGCCTCACTGCGCATCAACCATCTCCCCAGGAGAATCCGAATCCCCGTGAAGACCATCGAAGAGCTCATCGAAGCCGGTGTCGAAGGCAAGCGCGTCTTCGTGCGCGCCGACCTGAACGTGCCGCTGGACGGCCGCACGATCACCGACGACGGCCGCATCCGCGCCGTCGCGCCGACCATCGCCAAGCTGGCCGCGGCCGGCGCGAAGGTGGTCGTCGCCTCGCACCTCGGCCGTCCCAAGGGCGCGCCGGACCCGCAGTTCTCGCTCGCCCCGGCGGCCGAGCGCCTCGGCGAGATCCTCGGCAAGGGCGTCGCCTTCGCCACCGACACCGTCGGTGACAGCGCCGCGGCCACCGTCGCCGCGCTGGCGAACGGCGAGGTCGCGCTGCTGGAGAACCTGCGCTTCAACGCGGGCGAGACCAGCAAGGACGACGCCGAGCGCAAGGCCTTCGCCGAGCAGCTGGCCGCGCTGGCCGACCTGTACGTGGGCGACGGCTTCGGCGCCGTGCACCGCAAGCACGCCTCGGTCTTCGACCTGCCGGCCCTGCTGCCGCACGCCGCGGGCGACCTGATCGCCACCGAGGTCGGCGTGCTGAAGAAGCTCACCGAGGACGTGGCCCGCCCGTACGTGGTGGTGCTCGGCGGCGCCAAGGTCTCCGACAAGCTCGGCGTGATCGACAACCTGCTGGAGAAGGCCGACCGGATCCTGATCGGCGGCGGCATGGCGTACACCTTCCTCAAGGCCAAGGGCCACGAGGTCGGCATCTCGCTGCTCCAGGCCGACCAGATCCCGACCGTCCTGGAGTACCTGGCCCGGGCCGAGGCGCGCGGCGTCGAGTTCGTGCTGCCGGTCGACGTCCTGGTCTCCGCCGAGTTCCCGGACCTCAAGACCAAGGCCCCGGCGAACCCCTCGACCGTCGCCGCGGACGCCATCCCGGCCGACCAGGAGGGCCTGGACATCGGCCCCGGGACCCGCGAGCTGTACGCGGCCAAGCTGGCCGACGCGGGCACCGTGTTCTGGAACGGCCCGATGGGCGTCTTCGAGCACCCGGACTACGCGAACGGCACCAAGGCCGTCGCGCAGGCCCTGCTCGACAGCGACGCGTTCACCGTGGTCGGTGGCGGCGACTCCGCCGCGGCCGTCCGCATCCTGGGCTTCGACGAGACGAAGTTCGGGCACATTTCGACCGGCGGCGGCGCCAGCCTCGAGTACCTGGAGGGCAAGACCCTCCCCGGTCTCGCCGCTCTGGAGGACTGACAGCACATGACCGACCGTCTCCCGCTGATGGCGGGCAACTGGAAGATGAACCTCAACCACCTTGAGGCCATCCAGCACACCCAGAAGCTGGCCTTCGCGCTGGCCGACAAGGACTACGCGGCCGTCGAGGTCGCCGTCCTGGTGCCGTTCACCGACCTGCGCTCGGTGCAGACCCTGGTCTTCGGCGACAAGCTGAAGATCAAGTACGGCTCGCAGGACATCTCGCAGCACGACGGCGGGGCCTACACCGGCGAGGTCTCCGGCCCGATGCTGGCCAAGCTCCAGTGCACCTACGCGGTGATCGGCCACTCCGAGCGCCGCCAGTACCACGGCGAGAACGAGGAGATCGTCAACGCCAAGGTGAAGGCCGCCTACCGCGCCGGGGTCACCCCGATCCTGTGCGTCGGCGAGCCGCTGGAGATCCGCAAGGCGGGCACCCACGTCGAGTACACCCTGGCCCAGCTGGACGGCGGCCTGGCCGACGTCCCGGCGCACCAGGCCGAGTCGATCGTGGTCGCCTACGAGCCGGTCTGGGCGATCGGCACCGGCGAGGTGGCCACCCCGGAGGACGCGCAGGAGGTCTGCGCCGCCATCCGCGGGCGGATCGCCGAGCTGTACGACGCCGAGCTGGCCGGCAAGGTCCGGGTGCTGTACGGCGGTTCGGTGAAGTCGTCGAGCGCGGCCGGCCTGATGGCCAAGCCCGACATCGACGGCGGCCTGGTCGGCGGTGCCTCGCTGGACGCCGACGAGTTCGTCAAGATCGTGCGCTACCGTGAGCAGGCAGTAGGCTAACGCCGCCGCAGCAACGTAGGCTTTGGGGCCGGACCGCCGTACGCGGCCCGGCCCCTTCGCCGAAGATACGAGAGAGTTGGTCCCGTCGTGGTTCTCGGGTTCTCGATTGCCCTGATCATCTTCAGTCTGCTGATGATCCTTCTGGTGCTGCTGCACAAGGGGAAGGGCGGCGGCCTGTCCGACATGTTCGGCGGTGGCTCGATGTCCACCGGCGGCGGTTCGGCGGTGGCCGAGCGCAACCTGGACCGCATCACCATCGTGGTCGGCCTGGGCTGGTTCGCCTCCATCATCGTCCTCGGCCTGCTGATGAAGTCCTCGGTCTGACGTAACCCTGACGCCCCGTCGCCCGAGCGCCTATCCTGGGACGGTCGGGTGCGGAGGCGGTGGTGGCGGAGGCTTAACTCCTGCTTACACTAGGACGACTTTCGCCACCGACGCGCACCGCGGCGGGTCGGCGCACCAGTACGCAGGGAGTCAGACCGTGGCAAGTGGCAATGCCATCCGTGGCAGCAGGGTCGGGGCCGGCCCGATGGGCGAGGCGGAGCGCGGCGAGTCCGCCCCGCGCAACCGGATCTCCTTCTGGTGCGCGAACAAGCACGAGACCCGTCCCAGCTTCGCGGCCGAAGCGGCGATCCCGGACACCTGGGACTGCCCGCGCTGCGGCTTCCCGGCCGGCCAGGACCAGCACAACCCGCCGGCGCCCTCGCGCAACGAGCCGTACAAGACCCACCTCGCCTACGTCCGCGAGCGGCGCACCGACGCCGACGGCGAGGCGATCCTGGCCGAGGCGCTGGCGAAGCTCCGCGGCGAGATCTGAGCGGAGCGCCGGAGCGGAACGCAGCGGTCCGGACAGAACAGCGCGAAGGGCGCCCCCGTCGGTGACGGTGGCGCCCTTCGGCGTTGCCGGATCCGGTCAGGCCGAGGCCGGCGGGTAGAGCTGCGGCGGGATCCGCTCCGCGGCGGCGCGGTCCAGCAGCCACAGGGTGCGGCTGCGGCCGTACGCGCCGGAGGCGGGCGCCTGGAGTTCGCCGGGGCCGGACAGGGCCAGCGCGACCGCGCCCGCCTTGTCCTCGCCGGCGGCCAGCAGCCAGACCTCGCGGGCGGTGCGGATCGCCGGGAGGGTGAGCGAGACCCGGGTCGGCGGGGGCTTGGGGGCCCCGCGCACGCCGACCACGGTCAGCTCGGTCTCCCGGACGCCCGGGTGCTCGGGGAAGAGCGAGGCGACGTGGGTGTCCGGGCCGACACCGAGCAGCAGCACGTCGAAGGCCGGGACGCCGAGCCGGTCGCCCGGCCCGGCCGCCTTCGCCAGCTCCTCGGCGTAGCGGGCGGCGGCGGCCTCCACGTCCGAGCCGTCCACTCCGTCCGAGGCGGGCATCTCGTGCACCCGCGCCGGGTCGAGCGGGACGGCGTCCAGCAGCTCGGCGCGGGCCTGGACGGCGTTGCGCTCCGGGTCGGCGGCGGGCAGGAAGCGCTCGTCGCCCCACCAGAGGTCCAGCCGGCCCCAGTCGACCGCGTCGCGCGCCGGGGAGGCGGCGATAGCGGCCAGCAGGGCGTTGCCGTTGCGCCCGCCGGTGAGCACCACCGAGGCGCTGCCGCGGGCGGCCTGGGCGTCCACGATCCGGGTGATCAGCCGGGCCGCGGCCGCCTGGGCCATCAGCTCCTTGTCCCGGTGGACGACCAGCTGCGGGGTCGCGTTGGTCATGCGCCGTCCTTGCCGGTGCGCTTGCCGGCGGCCTTGCGGGCGGGCTTCTTCTCCGCCGTCCCGGCGGTCACCCGCTCGGGGTTGGCCACGGCCGCCTCGGCGGCCTCCTCGACGGCCTCCTCCGCGACCTCGCGGGCGACCTGCTCGGCCGCCGCGGTCTCGGCGTTGGACGGCTCGTGCAGCCGGTCGACGGGCGTGCGCACGGCCGTCGCGTAGATGTCGTCCGGGTCCAGGCGGCGCAGCTCCTCGGCGATCAGCTCCGAGGTCTCGCGCCGCTTGAGCGCCACCTGGCGGTCCGGCGAGCCGGGCATGGAGAGCGTGCCCAGCAGGCCGTCCGGGCGGTCCAGGGTGATGTCCCCGTCCTTGGTGCGCAGGTGCACCGCGGTGATGCCGGGGCCGTTGGTGACGACCCGCTCGACGGGCACCTGGAGCCGGTTGGTCAGCCAGAGGCCGAGCAGCTCGACGCTGGGGTTGTAGGACTCGCCCTCGACCACCGCGGAGACGATCGTGGACGGCCGCTGGTCCAGCGCGGCGGCCAGCATCGAGCGCCAGCCGGTGACCCGGGTCCAGGCCAGGTCGGTGTCGCCCGGGGTGTAGCTCTGCGCGCGCTGGGCGAGCTGGCCGACCGGGGACTCGGCGGTGACGGCGTCGGTGATCCGGCGCTGGGCGATCGAGCCCAGCGGGTCCTGCGCCGGGTGGTGCGGAGCGTTGTCCGGCCACCAGACGACGGTCGGGGCGTCCGGCAGCAGCAGCGGCAGGACCACCGACTGGGCGTGCGCGGCGAGTTCGCCGTGCATCCGCAGGACGACCGTCTCGCCGGAGCCGGCGTCGGAGCCGACCAGGATCTCGGCGTCCAGCCGGGTCTCGGCGCGGGCCCGGGGCGAGCGCCCGGCGCGCTTGATCACCGCGAGGGTGCGCATCGGGTGCTCGCGGGAGGCGTCGTTGGCGGCCTTGAGGGCGTCGTAGGCGCTGCCCTCGTCGGTCACGATCACCAGGGTGAGCACCATGCCGGCGGCGCCTGAGCCGCGGGCCCGGCGCGCCTCCATCAGCGCGGCGTTGATCTTGCTGGACGTCGTGTTGGTGAGGTCGATCTTCATGGCCGGCGCCAGCTCCTGCCGTCTCGTGCGAGCATCTCGTCCGCCTCGACGGGACCCCAGGTCCCCGCCGCGTACTGGGCGGGCTTGCCGTGGGTGTCCCAGTACTTCTCGATCGGGTCGAGGATCTGCCAGGAGAGCTCGACCTCCTGGTGGCGCGGGAACAGGTTGGCGTCGCCGAGCAGCACGTCGAGGATGAGCCGCTCGTACGCCTCCGGGCTGGACTCGGTGAAGGACTCGCCGTAGGCGAAGTCCATCGTGACGTCCCGCACCTCGAAGGAGGTGCCCGGCACCTTGGAGCCGAACCGCACCGTCACGCCCTCGTCCGGCTGGACCCGGATGACCAGGGCGTTCTGCCCCAGCTCCTCGGTCGCGTAGGAGTCGAAGGGCAGGTACGGGGCGCGCTGGAAGACGACCGCGATCTCGGTGACCCGGCGGCCCAGGCGCTTGCCGGTGCGCAGGTAGAACGGGACGCCCGCCCAGCGGCGGTTGTTGATCTCCAGCTTGATGGCCGCGTAGGTGTCGGTCTTGGAGTCGGGGTCGATGCCGTCCTCGTCCAGGTAGCCGACGACCTCCTCGCCGCCCTGCCAGCCGGCCGCGTACTGGCCGCGCACGGTGTGCCGGCCGAGGTCGGCCGGGAGCTTGACGGCGCTGAGCACCTTGAGCTTCTCGGCCACCAGCGCCTTCGGGTGGAAGGAGGCGGGCTCCTCGATGGCGGTGAGCGCCATCAGCTGGAGCAGGTGGTTCTGGATCACGTCACGGGCGGAGCCGATGCCGTCGTAGTAGCCGGCCCGGCCGCCGATGCCGATGTCCTCGGCCATGGTGATCTGCACGTGGTCGACGTACGACCGGTTCCAGATCGGCTCGAACATCTGGTTGGCGAAGCGCAGCGCCAGGATGTTCTGGACCGTCTCCTTGCCCAGGTAGTGGTCGATCCGGAAGACCTCGTCCCGGGGGAAGACCTCGTGGACGACCTTGTTGAGCTCCTGAGCGCTCTCCAGGTCGTGGCCGAAGGGCTTCTCGATGACCGCGCGGCGCCAGGAGCCCTGCGGCGGGTCGGCCAGGCCGTGCTTCTTGAGCTGCTGGACGACCGTCGGGAAGAACTTCGGCGGGACGGACAGGTAGAAGGCGAAGTTGCCGCCGGTGCCCTGGGCCTTGTCCAGCTCCTCGATGGTCTCGCGCAGCTTGTCGAAGGCCTCGTCGTCGTCGAAGGTTCCGTGGACGAACCGCATGCCCTTGGCGAGCTGCTGCCAGACCTCCTCCCGGAACGGGGTGCGGGCGTGGTCCCGGACGGCGTCGTGGACCTCCTTGGCGAAGTCCTCGTCGTCCCACTCGCGGCGGGCGAAGCCGACGAGGGAGAAGCCCGGCGGAAGCAGACCGCGGTTGGCCAGGTCGTAGATGGCCGGCATCAGCTTCTTGCGGGACAGGTCGCCGGTGACCCCGAAGATGACCAGACCGGACGGCCCCGCGATGCGCGGGAGCCGTCGGTCGGAGGGGTCACGAAGCGGGTTGACGGGGGCGGGCGGGAGGTCGTCCGCGTCCGATTCCGGAGTCAACTCGGGGAAATCAGTGCTCACTTGATGGGCTCCGCTTTCGTGCGCTGGCTGTGAGCAGGGGTCACTTCTCGTCGGCGAAGGAGGCGAGCGAGGCGGTGACGGTGTCGAGCAGCTCGTTCCAGGACTGCTCGAACTTCTCGACGCCCTCGTCCTCCAGGAGCTGGACGACGTCGTCGTAGTCCACGCCGGCGGCGGCGATCGCGTCCAGCACGGCCTTGGCGTCGGCGTAGTTGGGGACGATCGTGTTGCCGGTGACCACGCCGTGGTCGCCGGTGGCCTCCAGGGTGGCCTCGGGCATCGTGTTGACGGTGCCGGGGGCGACCAGCTCGGTGACGTACAGGGTGTCCGGCAGGGCCGGGTCCTTGACGCCGGTGGAGGCCCACAGCGGGCGCTGCGGCTTGGCGCCGGCGGCCTCCAGGGCGGCCCAGCGGGCGCTGCCGGCGGTCTTGCCGTCGACGCTGCCGAAGACCTCCTCGTACGCCTGGTAGGCGAGGCGGGCGTTGGCCAGTGCGGCCTTGGAGCGCAGGTCCTTCGCCTCGCCGCCGATCTTGTCCAGGCGCTTGTCGATCTCGGTGTCCACGCGGGAGACGAAGAAGGAGGCGACCGACTCGATCTGGGAGAGGTCCAGGCCCTTGGCCTTGGCGGTCTCCAGGCCGGTCAGGTAGGCGTCGATGACGGCCTTGTAGCGCTCCAGCGAGAAGATCAGCGTGACGTTGACGCTGATGCCCTTGCCGATGACCTCGGCGATCGCGGGCAGGCCGGCCTTGGTGGCGGGGATCTTGATGAAGACGTTCGGGCGGTCGACCAGCCACCACAGCTGCTTGGCCTCGGCCACGGTGGTGGCGGTCTCGTGCGCCAGGCGCGGGTCGACCTCGATGGAGACCCGGCCGTCGCGGCCGTTGGAGGCGTCGTAGACCGGGCGCAGCACGTCGGCCGCGTCGCGCACGTCCGAGGTGGTGATCATGCGGATCGCCTCGTCGGTGGTGACCTTGCGGACGGCGAGGTCGCGCAGCTGGCCGTCGTAGGAGTCGTCGCCGGAGCCGGCGATGGCCTTCTGGAAGATGGTCGGGTTGGTGGTCACGCCCACCACGTGCTTGTTCTGCACCAGTTCGGCCAGGTTGCCGGAGTTCAGCCGCTTGCGGCTGAGGTCGTCCAGCCAGATCGCAACGCCTTCGTCGCTGAGGCGCTTCAGTGCGTCAGTCATGGTGCTTCAGTCCCTTGTTCTTGCTTCGTGGGGTGGTCGGGAGGGGGTCGCGTGCCCGCGTGCGGGCGGGCACGCGGCCCGGGGGCCGCTAGCGGTTGACGGCCTCGAGGGAGCGCAGGGCGTTGTGGGCCTCGGCCACCACGCGCTCGGTGGTGATGCCGAACTCCTCGAACAGCACCTTGTAGTCGGCGGAGGCGCCGAAGTGCTCCAGCGAGACGATCCGGCCGTGGTCGCCGACCAGCTCGCGCCAGCCCTGGGCGATGCCGGCCTCGACCGAGACGCGGGCCTTGACCGACGGCGGCAGCACGCTGTCGCGGTAGGCCTGGTCCTGCTCCTGGAACCACTCGAAGGACGGCAGCGAGACCACCCGGGTGGCGATGCCCTCGGCCTCCAGCGCCTCGCGGGCCTGGACGGCCAGCTGGACCTCGGAGCCGGTGCCGAGCAGGATCACCTGCGGGTCGCCGGTGGAGGCCTCGGCCAGGATGTAGCCGCCCTTCGCGGTGCCCTCGGCGGAGCCGAAGACCTCGCGGTCGAAGGTCGGGACGCCCTGGCGGGTCAGCGCCAGGCCGACCGGGCCGGGGTGGCTGGTGTGGCGCTCGACGATGGTGCGCCAGGCGACGGCGGTCTCGTTGGCGTCGGCCGGGCGGACCATGGCCAGGCCCGGGATGGCGCGCAGCGAGGCCATGTGCTCGACCGGCTGGTGGGTCGGGCCGTCCTCGCCGAGGCCGATCGAGTCGTGCGTCCACACGTAGGTGACCGGCAGCTTCATCAGCGCGGCCAGGCGGACGGCCGGGCGCATGTAGTCGGCGAAGACCAGGAAGGTGCCGCCGTAGACCCGGGTCTTCCCGTGCAGGGCGATGCCGTTCATGGTCGAGCCCATGGCGTGCTCGCGGATGCCGAAGTGGATCGTCCGGCCGTACGGGCTCGCCGACTTCAGCGGGTTGCCCTCGGGCAGGAAGGAGCTGTCCTCGTCGATGGTGGTGAGGTTGGACTCGGCGAGGTCGGCCGAGCCGCCCCACAGCTCCGGGATCACCGCGCCGATCGCCTTGAGGGTGTCGCCGGAGGCCTTGCGGGTGGCGACGTCCTTGCCGGCCGGGAAGGACGGGACGGCCTTCTTCCAGCCCTCGGGCAGCTCGCCGGCCTCGATGCGGTCGAACTCGGCCGCGCGGTGCGGGTTGGCGGCGCGCCAGGCCTCGAAGCCCTGCTGCCACTGGTCGCGGGCGGCCTTGCCGCGCTTGATGACCTGGCGGGCGTGCCCGATGACCTGGTCGCTGACCTCGAAGGTCTTCTCCGGGTCGAAGCCCAGGACCTTCTTGGTGGCGGCGATCTCGGCGGCGCCGAGCGCGGAGCCGTGGGCCTTGGCGGTGTTCTGGGCGTCCGGGGCCGGCCAGGCGATGATCGTCCGCATCGCGATCATCGACGGGCGGGAGGTCTCGGCCTTGGCCGCGGCCAGCGCCTCGGCCAGGGCGGCCACGTCGATGTCGCCGTTGGACTTCGGGGTGACGCGCTGGACGTGCCAGCCGTACGCCTCGTAGCGCTTGAGGACGTCCTCGGAGAAGGCGGTCTCGGTGTCGCCCTCGATCGAGATGTGGTTGTCGTCGTAGACGGCGACCAGGTTGCCCAGCTTCTGGTGGCCCGCCAGCGACGAGGCCTCGGCGGAGATGCCCTCCTCCAGGTCGCCGTCGGAGACGATCGCCCAGATCGTGTGGTCGAAGGGGGACTCGCCGGCCGGGGCCTCCGGGTCGAACAGGCCGCGCTCGTAGCGGGCGGCCATCGCCATGCCGACCGCGTTGGCGATGCCCTGGCCCAGCGGGCCGGTGGTGGTCTCCACACCCGCGGTGTGGCCGTGCTCGGGGTGGCCGGGGGTACGGCTGCCCGCGACGCGGAAGGCCTTCAGGTCGTCCAGCTCCAGGCCGTAGCCGGCGAGGTAGAGCTGGGTGTAGAGCGTCAGGCTGGTGTGGCCGGGGGAGAGGACGAAGCGGTCACGTCCGACCCAGGACGGGTCGGTCGGGTCGTGGCGCAGGAACCGCTGGAAGATCAGGTACGCGGCCGGGGCCAGCGACATGGCCGTCCCGGGGTGTCCGTTACCGACCTTCTGGACAGCGTCCATGGCCAGGACGCGCGCCGTGTCAACGGTGCGCTCATCCAGATCGGTCCACTCGAATGCGTTCGTCGGCGCAGTGCTCACCCTGTCTCAGGGCTCCTTCCATTGTGAAGAGTGACCCCGTGAATGGGGACCGGGTCGGCCACGGCGCTGTGGTCCCGACGCTGGGGGGTGCCGGTCACGGAGGGTAGATCCCGCTTCTGTCCGCGAGCCTACCGTCCGGGGTGCGGCTCACCCTCCGTGCTGGGACAACCGGCAATTCCGCATGCAGATTCCCACTGGAGCGGTGCGGATGGATTTGTCCCAGACTCTCCCGGTTCGCGCCGTCGCGCCGCTCCGGTGGTCAGGACGGGCTAGCGGACCCGGCGGAGGCGCTCGACGGCCCCGCCCGGGCGGTTCACCCGGGGGTGTGCGTTCCGCCTCGCCGGGGGACCCCGGAGCCGGATGGGATATATGGAACGTCTATGGTGTCGTGGTACGCGCAGAGCGGACGATTCGGGACCCTTCGTTCCTGTGGACGCCTGCGAAGATTCATCTTCAGTTGGGGTGTTAGTGACCGCCGTCGAAACCCGTCCCGCCGGGGTCACCGGGGCGACTCCTGCGCACCGGCCGTTCGGGGCCCGTGTCGGCGCGTTCGTCGCATTGACCAAGCCGCGGATCATCGAGCTGCTGCTGATGAGCACCGTGCCGGTGATGTTCCTGGCCCAGCAGGGCGTGCCGAACATGCTGTTGGTGCTGAAGGTCGTTGTCGGCGGCTACCTCTCGGCCGGCGGCGCCAACGCCCTCAACATGTACATCGACCGCGACATCGACGCGGTCATGTCGCGCACCGAGCGGCGTCCGATCGTCACCGGGATGGTGTCGCCGCGCGAGGCGCTGGTGTTCGGCATCGTCCTCGCCGTCGTCTCCACCCTGCTGCTGGGCTTCGGGGTCAACTGGCTGTCGGCCTGGCTGGCGCTCGGCGCGCTGCTGTTCTACGTGTTCGTCTACACGCTCGGGCTCAAGCGGCGCACCTCGCAGAACATCGTCTGGGGCGGCATCGCCGGCTGCATGCCCGTCCTGATCGGCTGGTCCTCGGTGACCAACTCGGTGTCCTGGGCCGCGGTGATGCTGTTCCTGGTCGTGTTCTTCTGGACGCCGCCGCACACCTGGGTGCTGTCGATGAAGGTCCGCGACGACTACGAGCGGGCCGGCGTGCCGATGCTGCCGGTCGTCAAGGGCAACGTGGCGGTCGGCAAGCAGGTCGTCGCCTACTCCTGGGTGATGGTGGCGGTCTCGCTGGCGGTCTGGCCGCTGGGCCACATGAGCTGGCTGTACCCGGTCGCCGCGGTGCTGCTGGGCGGGGCCTGGCTGCGCGAGGCGCACGCGCTGTACGGGCGGGCCAAGGCCGGGATCGTGGGCGCGAAGCTCAAGGAGATGCGGCTGTTCCACTGGTCGATCACCTACCTGTCGCTGCTGATGGTGGTCTGCGCGATCGACCCGTTCGTGAAGTAGAGGCTTACGAAGCAGAGGCTTACGCGAAGAGCCCCGGTCCAGGCGGACCGGGGCTCTTCGCGTTCTCAGCGGGCGGGCAGCTCGGAGGGGCCGACGTGGCCGTCCAGCCAGTCCCGCAGCGGCTGGGAGGCGTGCAGGAAGCCGGCGATCCGGGTGTGGGCGGCGCGGGTGCCCAGCCACTTCGCGGGCTCCCACTCCTGCCAGGCCACCAGGCCCTTGTGGCGCAGCAGCCCGATCCGGGGGTGGTCCTTGGGGTAGCCGCGCGGGGCCGACTTGAGGGAGTCCCGGCCCACGACCAGCGGGCCCTGCTGCTCCACCCGGGCGATCACCCGCTCCAGCTCCGCACCGGTGACGTCCTCCGCGACGGCGGCGCGGTAGCGCTCCAGCTGGTCGGGGGCGAGCTGGTAGAGGCCGTTGCCGCAGGCCAGACCGTCGGCGGAGAGCTGGATGTAGCCGCCGCTCTCCAGATGGGCGCCGATGTGGGTCTTGTACGGGGACTTGTCGGCGCTGAACCGGACGTCGCGGTTGGGCCGGAAGATCTTCCCCGGCCCGAACTCCGGCTCCAGTTCGGCGAGCAGCAGCTCCATCGGGGCCCGGACGACGCCGTCGTAGACGTCCTTGTGGGCCTGCCAGAAGGTCTTGGAGTTGTCGGCTTCCAGGTGCTCGTAGAAGTCGAGCGCCTCGGCCGGCCAGCCGGAGAAGGTCACCCCTCCAGTATGTGGCCCGGTGCACAGGGCGCTCCCGTCGCCAGCGGCGCTACCGGTGGGTAGCATGCGGGGCATGAGCAGCGCAGAGACCGCCACCGCCGCGCCGGACGCCCGCACCGAGCGCCGCGCCAAGCGCATCGCCAAGCACCTCACCAGCTTCGCCCGCGAGCACGGGGGCGGCGACGCCGTCGTCGAGTACGTCGGCTCCGTGGCCACCCGCATCGTGGTCGTCGGCGCGGACGGCGCCTGGGGCGACCAGGTCGCCCCCAGCTACGCCGTGGGCAAGCGCGCCGCCGAGCTGGCCGGGCTGACCCTGCACGACGACTTCGAGGGCGAGCTGGGCCTCAAGGTCAAGACCGGCGCGTACGAGTGGAAGCGGATGGCCGGCATCCAGATCTGACCGCGTCCCGGTACGACGAACGGCCCGGTTCCCCCACGCGGGGGAGCCGGGCCGTCGGCGTGTGCGCGGTCAGACCGAGGCGGGCTGCGGGGTCTGGGCGGGGAGCTGGTCGGTGACCGCCTCGGCGCCGCGGGTGCGCAGGGCGAGGGGGACGCGCAGGGCGGCGATCCAGGTCAGTGCCGCGAGGAGCATGTGGAGGCCGACCATCAGCTCGGGGGCGTCGGTGAAGTACTGGATGAAGCCCAGGACGCCCTGGAGGAGGAGGACGGCCAGCAGCTCCTTGGTGCGGGACCTGGCCGCCTGGGGGGCCTTCACGGCGGCGAGGACGAAGATCACCGCGATGGCCAGGCCCACGGACACGAACGCGAAGTCGGCGTGGAACTGGGCGAGGCGGTCGTAGTCGATCGGGATGCGCGGGACGATCTTGTTGTCCTTGGGCGTGCCGGGGTGGTGGCCGGCGCCGGTCACCAGGGTGCCGGCCGCGACGAGCAGGCCGATCACGGTGACCAGGACGTAGGACAGCTGGTGGACCGGGCGGGGCACCACGAGCGTCGGCGGGCCGTCGCCCTCCTTGGACCGCTCCCACATCAGCAGCGCGACCCAGACCAGGGCCATCGCGGCGATCATGTGCAGCGCCACGGTGTACGGGTTGAGGCCGGTCAGCACGGTGATGCCGCCGAGCACGGCGTTGCTCATCACCAGCCAGAACTGGGCCCAGCCGAGCCGGGTCATGCTGTGCCGCCAGGGCCGGTGGCAGCGGGCGGCCAGGATGGCCCAGCCGACGGCGGCGCTCAGCACGTAGGTGAGCATCCGGTTGGTGAACTCGACGATGCCGTGGAAGCCCATCTCGGCGGTGGGCGTCAGGCTCTCGTCGGTGCACCGGGGCCAGGTCGTACAGCCGAGGCCGGAGGCGGTGAGGCGGACGGCGCCGCCGGTGACGACGATCACCACGCTCATCACCAGCGCGGCGAACGTGGCACGCCGGACCATCTCGGCGGATGGCTGCCAGCGCTCGGCGAGCAGGGAGAAGGGATTAGGCACGCGGTCAATCGTAGGCGGCCTTACAGGCGATCTTGGGGCGGGGCACGGGCCGCGCGGCGGTGTGGCGCGGGTGGTGCGGCGGGAGGCGGCGGAGCCGGCGGGCGGCGACACGCTGGGGTGCGACACGCGGACAAACCGGGGTGGTTCGGTCAAGGAGGTTATTGGTCTTGACCAATCACCCGTTTGGCCGAAAGAGTGCGGATTGGTCCATACCTTTTTGAGGACCCCTCCCCCCATCTACGCCCGCACGCAAGCGGAGACCTGCACATGCGCATACCCATTTCCGCCGCCGCGCTCGCGGTAGGCGGCTCGCTCGCACTGGCCGGGCTCGTCGCGCCGGCCGCCCAGGCCGTCGGCACCGACCAGGAGTGCCGCAGCCTCGGGGTCGCCAACCTCTACGGCGAGTTCATCGAGGGCGACGACACCCACACCCCCGACGCCGAGGGCGCGGTCGCGGTCGGCGGCAACGCCGACTTCACCGGCGGCTTCTCGGTCGGCCAGGAGCTCACCCAGGCCCAGGTCGACGCGCTGCCGGGCAAGAACGCCCTGGTCGTGGCCGGCAAGCTCACCGGCCACAACACCCAGGTGATGAAGGGCAACGGCGTCTTCGGCTCCAAGGCCGACGGCGCGGTGGCCCAGGCCCACGCCGGCACCGTCAACCAGGGCCCCTCGCCGATCGACTTCAAGGCCGAGTTCGCCAAGCTGCGGGCCGCCGCCACCTCGCTGGCCGCCGTCCCGCAGACCGCCGGCGCCACCGTCCAGGCCGAGGGCGGCAAGCTGACGCTCACCGGCGGCGACGCGAAGTACAACAGCTTCACCGTCGACGCGGCGAAGCTGCAGGGCGCCAAGGACGTCTACCTCAAGGTGCCGGCCGGTTCGGTGACGGTGGTCAACGTCACCGGCGGCTCGTACGACATGGCGGCGGCCGGGACCACCGGCTTCCACCTGTGGGACGAGGGCAAGAAGGCCTTCGTGCTGGACGACAAGCTCCAGAGCGCCGCGGGCGGGGCGATCCGGTCCAGGCTGCTCTGGAACTTCCCGACCGCCACCAAGGTGGTCAAGAACAGCCAGGCCGCCTGGGCCGGCACCGTGCTCGCGCCGAACGCCGCCTTCGACCTCGGCAGCGGCGGCCCGGTCAACGGCTCGGTGATCGCCGCCTCGCTGACCGGCAAGGGCGGCGCCGAGACGCACCACTACCCCTTCGCCGGCTGCCTGCCGGGCACCACCGTCCCGACGCCGTCCGGCACCCCGACGGTGCCGCCGACCGTCCCGCCGACCGTGCCGAGCGGCTCGCCGTCGGCCACGCCGAGCGCGTCGACCGCCCCGAGCGGTTCGGCGAGCCCCTCGGGCGGCCCGTCCGCGTCGACGAGCGGCAAGCCCGGCGCGAGCGGCAGCCCGTCGGCCGGCGGCTCGACGGCCGCTCCGACGGCCTCGGGCAGCCCGTCCGCCCAGCCGGACGCCGGGGGCAACCTGGCGCACACCGGTTCCGGTCCGGTGCTGCCGCTGGCGATCGGCGGCGCGGTCGTGCTCGCGGCCGGCGGCGCGATCGTGGTGGCCGCCCGGCGCAAGGCGGCCCGGAAGGCCTGAACCGGCTGAGCCCGCGATCCGGACGGGAACGCCGGAAAGGCGGGCGCGTCGGAGGCACGGGAGTGTCGGAAAGAACGGAAAGGTCGGAAACGACGGAAAGGCCGGAATGGCCCGGCGTTCGTCGGCTGACCGAATCGGAGCCCTCGGTGATTGAACCTGATCACCGGGGGCTCCGTTCTTCCCTGAAGTGGCGAAGTCCATTCAGGTTTGCCGAATCCGCGTTCTGCGAGGTGACGGCTGTGATGGGCTGGCCCAAGCACATCGGAAGACGGACGGACAGTCGATATCCGGTCGTGCGGCGGGGTGTGGCGGGGTGTGGCGGGGTGCGGGAGTGCCGGTAGAGTCCCCCGGACAGTCGTAGCGGGCCACCGCGTACCACTCAACACGCCTGCTGCGCACGACCGTTCGGAGGGGAACAAAGTAATGGCGCGACAGCAGCGGCACTTCGCGATCGGCGCGACGGCACTCGCCGGCACGGCTGCGGCCGGTTTTCTCCTGCCTCTGGCACTGGCCACCAATGCCTCGGCGCACGTGCCGAGTTGGTCGGTGACCTGCGACAAGATCGTGATCGATCTGATCAACTACAGCCCCAAGGCCGACGTGAAGAACACCGTCAGCCTCACCATCGACGGCGAGAAGGTCCTGGACGCCAAGGCCTTCCCCGCGGAGTTCCACGGCTCCTTCCCGGTGAAGGACCACGATGCCCCGATCAAGGCGAACCTGGTGGTCACCACCACGGAGAACCCGAACGAGAAGGGCTGGAACATCAACGAGACCAAGACCATCGAGCCGTGCCACACGCCGACTCCGACCCCGACCCCCACCAAGACCCCGACCCCGACTCCCACCCCGACGCCGACCGTGACCCCGAGCACCCCGCCGCCGGTCACGACGCCCCCGGCCACCCCGACCCCGTCGGTGACCCACACCCCGAGCAAGACCCCGACCCCGTCGCCCTCCGCCAGCGCGCCGGCGCTCGCCCAGACCGGTAGCAGCGACGCGACCCCGATGATCGCGGCGGCCGGCGGCGGCGTGCTGCTGGTCGGCGGCGCGCTCGTGCTGCTCGCCCGCAAGCGCCGTGGCGGCAGCGAGAGCTGACGCCCGGTCAGTCGACAACGGCAACGCCCCCCGGCCGCCAAGTGGCCGGGGGGCGTTGTGCGTTGCCGCCGCCGGTCACTCCCAGCGGAAGAAGCGGGCGGCCGCGGCCAGGCCGAGCACCGACCAGCCGGCCAGGATGCCGAGGTCCGCCCACGGCACCCCGGCGCCGGCCTGGAGCACCGACCGCAGGCCGTCCGAGAGCGCCGAGATCGGCAGCAGCTCCAGCACCGGGCGCACCGCGTCGGGGAACCTGCCCAGCGGCACGATCACCCCGCCGGCGAGCAGTAGCAGGATGAACACCAGGTTGGCGCCGGCCAGGGTGGCCTCGGCCTTCAGGGTGCCGGCCATCAGCAGGCCGAGCCCGGAGAAGGCGGCGGTGCCGAGGACCAGCAGCGCGGCGACCGTCAGCGGGTTGCCGTGCGGGGACCAGCCGAGGGCCAGGGCGATCACCGACAGCAGCGCGACCTGCAGCGCCTCCGTCACCAGGACGCAGCCGGTCTTGGCGGTCAGCAGCGCCCAGCGCGGCAGCGGGCTGGCGCCGAGCCGCTTCAGCACGCCGTAGCGGCGCTCGAAGCCGGTGGCGATGGCCTGGCCGGTGAAGGCGGTGGACATCACGGCCAGCGCGAGCAGGCCGGGGGCCAGGAAGTCGACCCGCTTGCCGGGGCCCTCGACCGCGACGATGTCCACGGCGGAGAACAGCACCAGCAGCACGGTCGGGATGACCACGGTGAGCAGCAGCTGCTCGCCGTTGCGCAGCAGCATCCGGGTCTCGAACGCGGTCTGGGCGAGCAGCATCCGGCCGACGGGCGCGGGGCCCGGCTTGGGGGAGTAGTCCGTCGTGGCGGCGCTCATGGTTGCCTCACTGCGTTCGCTCATGAGCGGAGCTCCCGTCCGGTCAGGTCGAGGAAGACGTCCTCCAGGCTGCGGCGCTGGACGGACAGCCGTTCGGGCAGGATGCCGGAGGCCGCGCACCAGCCGGTGACGGCGGCCACCAGTTGCGGGTCGACGGGCGCCTCGACGCGGTAGTTGCCGGGGGCGGTCTCGGTGGCGGTGGCGCCCTCGGGCAGCTCCTTGAGCAGCGGGCCGAGGTCGAGGCCGGGCGGGCCGTCGAAGTGCAGCGCGCCCTCGGCGCCGCCGCGGCACAGCTCCTCGGTGGTGCCGTCGGCGATCACCTTGCCGCGGTCGACGATGGCGACCCGGTCGGCGAGCTGCTCGGCCTCGTCCATGTGGTGGGTGGTGACGACCACGGTGACGCCGTCCCGGCGCAGGTCGCGCACCAGCTCCCAGGTGGCCCGGCGGGCCTGCGGGTCGAGGCCCGCGGTGGGCTCGTCCAGGAAGACCAGCTCGGGGCGGCCGACCACGGCCATCGCCAGGGCGAGCCGCTGCTGCTGGCCGCCGGACAGCCGGCGGTAGGTGGTGCGGCCGCAGGAGCCGAGGCCGAGGCGTTCGACCAGGGCGTCCACGTCCAGCGGGTGGGCGTGCAGCTTGGCGGTGTGCCGCAGCATCTCGACGGCGCGCGCGCCCGCGTACACGCCGCCGGACTGCAACATGACGCCGATCCGGGGCCGGAGCGCGGCGCCCTGGGTGACCGGGTCGAGGCCGAGGACGCGGACGGTGCCGCCGTCCGGACGGCGGTACCCCTCGCAGGTCTCGATGGTGGTGGTCTTGCCGGCGCCGTTGGGGCCGAGGACGGCGGTGATCGCGCCGGCCGGGATGGTGAGGTCGAGGCCGTCCACCGCGAGCTTGTCGTCGTAGCGTTTGACCAGCCCGGCGATCTGGACCGCGGGTTCGGAGTGCATACCGGCGAGTGTAAGAGGGCCTGACGCGCCGGCCGGACGGCGGCTCGGTGATCGTTTTCCCAGGTCAGGTAAGGCTAACCTGCGTGACAGATGACACCGGTGAGGCCTGGGTCACGGCTTGTCCCGGCGGAAGTAATTACGCAACACTGGTGTTGTGAAAAACATGCGCGAGCACGCCCAGCAGCGGGAGGCCGAGTCGGCCTCCTCCTGTGACGTGCCCGTGACGGCGGCCGAGGTGCTGCTGGAGGGCCACCGGGCCACCCGGGACCGGGTCGCGCGGTCGATCCTGGACCACGGCCCGTCCTCCGCCGCCGACCTGGCGAACCGGCTCGGCCTCACCGCCGCCGCCGTCCGCCGCC
Source organism: Kitasatospora sp. NPDC056273 (assembly GCF_042268845.1). Taxonomy (NCBI): domain Bacteria; kingdom Bacillati; phylum Actinomycetota; class Actinomycetes; order Kitasatosporales; family Streptomycetaceae; genus Kitasatospora; species Kitasatospora sp. NPDC056273. The sequence goes on from NZ_JBHJSJ010000002.1 coordinate 233,641, forward strand.
ACCTCGACGGCCTGGTCGCCACCGGTCTGGTCGAGTCCCGCGAACAGCGGGTCTACGGCAGCCGCGGCCGAGGCCGTCCGGCCAAGGTCTTCGCCCTCACCGACGCCGGCCGGGACGCCTTCTACCAGGCGTACGACCAGCTCGCCGCCGACGCGCTGCGCTGGATCGCGGACTCGGTGGGCGGCGGCAAGGCGGGCGAGGAGGCGGTCGCCGCCTTCGCCCGCGCCCGGTTCGGCAAGCAGGCCGAGAAGTACCTGGAGGCCCTGCGCCTGGCCGCCGCCGGAGAGCGCCCCGAGGCGCTGGCCCAGGCGCTCAGCGCGGACGGGTACGCTGCCACGGTGCGGCGTGTCCCGTCGGCCGCGGCCAAGGCCCCGGCGGGCGCCCAGCTCTGCCAGCACCACTGCCCGGTCGCGCACATCGCCGAGCAGTTCCCGCAGCTCTGCGAGGCGGAGACCGAGGTCTTCTCCCAGCTCCTGGGCACCCATGTGCAACGGCTGGCCACGATCGCCCACGGCGACGGGGTCTGCACCACCTATGTGCCGGCACCCGGTGCCGCATCGTCGTCCGCCCAGCCCCCGGCGGGACGCGGCTCCGATGCGATGCCGACTGCCAGTACATGAAAAATTCCGTGTCCACCGAAGATTCAGCGTCCGCGCGTTAGGAAGCTCGCATGACTGACACCGTTTCGCACCCCGAGCTCGAAGGCCTCGGCAATTACGAGTACGGCTGGGCCGACCCGGACACCGCCGGTGCCGCGGCCAAGCGCGGGCTCAGCGAGGACGTCGTCCGCGACATCTCGGCGAAGAAGAACGAGTCCGAGTGGATGCTGAACCTGCGGCTCAAGGGCCTGAAGCTGTTCGGCAAGAAGCCCATGCCGACCTGGGGCTCCGACCTCACCGGCATCGACTTCGACAACATCAAGTACTTCGTCCGCTCCACCGAGAAGCAGGCCGAGTCCTGGGAGGACCTGCCGGCGGACATCAAGGCGACCTACGACAAGCTCGGCATCCCGGAGGCGGAGAAGCAGCGCCTGGTCGCCGGCGTCGCCGCCCAGTACGAGTCCGAGGTCGTCTACCACCAGATCCGCGAGGACCTGGAGGAGCAGGGCGTCATCTTCCTGGACACCGACACCGCGCTGCGCGAGCACCCGGAGATCTTCAAGGAGTACTTCGGCACGGTGATCCCGGCCGGCGACAACAAGTTCGCCGCGCTGAACACCGCCGTGTGGTCCGGCGGCTCGTTCATCTACGTGCCGAAGGGCGTGCACGTCGACATCCCGCTGCAGGCCTACTTCCGGATCAACACCGAGAACATGGGCCAGTTCGAGCGGACGCTGATCATCGTCGACGAGGACGCCTACGTCCACTACGTCGAGGGCTGCACCGCCCCGATCTACTCCTCCGACTCGCTGCACTCGGCGGTCGTGGAGATCATCGTCAAGAAGGGCGGCCGCTGCCGCTACACGACCATCCAGAACTGGTCGAACAACGTCTACAACCTGGTCACCAAGCGTGCCGTGGCGTACGAGGGCGCGACCATGGAGTGGGTCGACGGCAACATCGGCTCCAAGGTCACCATGAAGTACCCGGCCGTCTACCTGATGGGCGAGCACGCCAAGGGCGAGACCCTCTCGATCGCCTTCGCGGGCGAGGGCCAGCACCAGGACGCCGGCGCCAAGATGGTGCACATGGCGCCGAACACCTCGTCCAACATCGTCTCCAAGTCGGTGGCGCGCGGCGGCGGCCGGACCTCCTACCGCGGTCTGATCGAGATCGGCGAGGGCTCCAAGGGCGCCAAGTCCAACGTGCTGTGCGACGCGCTGCTGGTGGACACCATCTCCCGCTCGGACACCTACCCGTACGTGGACGTCCGCGAGGACGACGTGTCCATGGGCCACGAGGCGACCGTCTCCAAGGTCAGCGAGGACCAGCTCTTCTACCTGATGAGCCGCGGCATGACCGAGTTCGAGGCGATGGCGATGATCGTCCGTGGCTTCGTCGAGCCGATCGCGCGCGAGCTGCCGATGGAGTACGCGCTGGAGCTCAACCGGCTGATCGAGCTGCAGATGGAGGGCGCGGTCGGCTGACCTCCGGCCGCCGCCGTCCACTCATTTCCGAGGAAGAGAGCACTACGAACAGCCATGGCTGAGCAGAACACCACCGGCTCCACCACCGCCGGTTCGATCGAGGTCGGCACAGCCGGCGCGGGCGCGCAGCTCGCCGGCCCCGGCACCGGCCGCGCCACCGTCCAGCAGCCGATCGACGCGCGCGTCGCGGTCAAGCCGTCCTTCGACGTGAACGACTTCCCGGTGCCCACCGGCCGCGAGGAGGACTGGCGGTTCACCCCGCTGCACCGCCTCGGCGGGCTGCACGACGGCACCGCCGCCGCTGCCGAGCGCGGCGAGGACAAGGTCGAGTTCACGCTGCCGGACGGCGTCACCGCCGAGACCGTCGGCCGGGACGACGCCCGCCTGGGCAAGGCCGGCACGCCGGTCGACCGGGTCGCCGCGCAGGCGTTCAGCGCTTTCGACCAGGCCCTGGTCGTCACCGTCCCCAAGGAGTCGGTGCTGGCCGAGCCGGTCCGGATCGACGTGCGCGGCGAGGGCGGGGTCCGCTTCGCCCACGTGGTGATCGACGTCAAGCCGTTCGCCGAGGCCGTCGTGGTGCTCAACCACGCGGGCACCGGGACCCGGGCCGCCAACGTCGAGCTGCTGGTCGGCGAGGGCGCCAAGCTCACCTTCGTCTCCGTCCAGGACTGGGACCGCGACGCCGTCCACGTCGCCCAGCACAACGCGCTGGTCGGCCGGGACGCCTCCTACAAGTCCGTGGTCGTCACCTTCGGCGGCGACCTGGTCCGGCTGCACCCGCGGGTCAACTACGCCGGCCCCGGCGGCGAGGCCGAGCTGTTCGGCCTCTACTTCGCCGACGCCGGCCAGCACCTGGAGCACCGCCTGGTCGTCGACCACGACACGCCGCACTGCCGGTCGAACGTGGCGTACAAGGGCGCGCTCCAGGGCCAGGACGCCCACGCGGTCTGGGTCGGCGACGTGCTGATCCGCGCCGCCGCGCTCGGCACCGACACCTACGAGCTCAACCGGAACCTGGTGCTCACCGACGGCGCCCGGGTCGACTCGATCCCGAACCTGGAGATCGAGACCGGCGAGATCGTCGGCGCCGGCCACGCCTCGGCGACCGGCCGCTTCGACGACGAGCAGCTGTTCTACCTGCAGGCCCGCGGCATCCCGGCCGACGAGGCCCGCCGCCTGGTGGTGCGCGGCTTCTTCGCCGAGCTGCTCCAGCAGATCGGCGTGGCCGAGGTCCAGGAGCAGCTCATGGAGAAGATCGACGCCGAGCTGGAATCGGCGGTCTGAGCCCGATGACCTTCCTCCGTGCCTGCGCGCTGAACGACCTCCAGGAGGACGTTCCCAAGCGCGTGGACCTCAACGGCGTGCCGGTCTCCGTCGTCCGCACCGACGAGGGGGTGTTCGCGATCAACGACACCTGCTCGCACGCGAACGTCTCGCTCTCCGAGGGCGAGGTCGAGGACTGCATGATCGAGTGCTGGCTGCACGGCTCCAGCTTCGACCTGCGCACCGGCAAGCCGTCCGGCCTGCCCGCCACCAAGCCGGTCGCTGTCTACCCCGTAAAGATCGAAGGGGACGATGTGCTCGTCTCCGTCAACCAGGAGTCCTGAGTACACATGGCAACCCTTGAAATCCGCGACCTGCACGTCTCCGTGGACGCCGAGAACGGCCCGCGCGAGATCCTGAAGGGCGTGGACCTGACCGTGAAGCAGGGCGAGACCCACGCCATCATGGGTCCGAACGGCTCGGGCAAGTCCACCCTCGCCTACTCGCTGGCCGGTCACCCCAAGTACACCGTCACCGGCGGCTCGGTGCTGCTCGACGGCGAGGACGTCCTGGAGATGTCCGTCGACGAGCGCGCCAAGGCCGGCGTCTTCCTGGCCATGCAGTACCCCGTCGAGGTCCCGGGCGTCTCGGTCTCCAACTTCCTGCGCACCGCCGCCACCGCCGTCCGCGGCGAGGCCCCCAAGCTGCGGCTGTGGGTGAAGGAGGTCAAGGAGGCGATGGCCGCCCTCCAGATGGACCCGGCCTTCGCCGAGCGCAACGTCAACGAGGGCTTCTCCGGCGGCGAGAAGAAGCGCCACGAGATCCTCCAGCTGGAGCTGCTCAAGCCGAAGATCGCGATCCTCGACGAGACCGACTCCGGCCTGGACGTCGACGCGCTGCGGATCGTCTCCGAGGGCATCAACCGGGTCCGCTCGACCGGCGAGGTCGGCACCCTGCTGGTGACCCACTACACCCGCATCCTGCGGTACATCAAGCCCGACTACGTCCACGTCTTCGCGGGCGGCCGCATCGTCGAGTCCGGCGGCGCCGAGCTCGCCGACAAGCTGGAGAACGAGGGCTACGAGGCGTATGTGAAGGGGGGCGCGTCCGAGTGACGCATCCGTTCGCGGGACTGCTCGACACCGACGCGATCCGCAAGGACTTCCCGGTCCTCCAGCGGGTGCTGCACGACGACAAGCCGCTGGTCTACCTGGACAACGCGGCGACCTCGCAGAAGCCGCGCCAGGTGCTGGAGGCGCTGAACGCCTACTACGAGCGGCACAACGCCAACGTCCACCGCGGCGTGCACGTGCTCGCCGAGGAGGCCACGGCGCTGTACGAGGGCGCCCGGGACAAGGTCGCGGCGTTCGTCAACGCGCCGAGCCGCAACGAGGTGATCTTCACCAAGAACGCCTCGGAGTCGCTCAACCTCGTTGCCAACATGCTGGCCTGGGCCGACGAGCCGTACCGGGTGGACGCCGACTCCGAGATCGTCATCACGGAGATGGAGCACCACTCCAACATCGTCCCGTGGCAGCTGCTGTCGCAGCGCAGCGGTGCGAAGCTCAAGTGGTTCGGGCTGACCGACGAGGGCCGGCTCGACCTGTCGAACATCGACGAGCTGATCACCGAGAAGACCAAGGTGGTCTCCTTCACCCTGGTCTCCAACCTGCTCGGCACCGTCAACCCGGTCGAGACGATCGTCCGCAAGGCCCAGTCGGTCGGCGCGCTGGTCGTCATCGACGCCTCGCAGGCCGCGCCGCACATGGTGCTCGACGTGCAGGCGCTGGAAGCCGACTTCGTCGCCTTCACCGGGCACAAGATGCTGGCCCCGACCGGCATCGGCGTGCTCTGGGGCCGCCAGGAGCTGCTGGAGGACCTTCCGCCGTTCCTCGGCGGCGGCGAGATGATCGAGACCGTCACCATGGGCTCGTCCACCTACGCCCCGGCGCCCCACAAGTTCGAGGCCGGCACCCCGCCGATCGCCCAGGCGGTCGGACTCGGCGCGGCCATCGACTACCTCCAGGGCATCGGCATGGAGAAGATCGCGGCGCACGAGCACGCGATCACCGAGTACGCCGTCGAGCGGCTGCTGGAGGTCCCCGACCTGCGGATCATCGGCCCGCGCACGGCCGTGGACCGCGGCGCCGCGATCTCCTTCACCCTCGGCGACATCCACCCGCACGACGTGGGCCAGGTGCTGGACGAGCAGGGCATCGCCGTGCGCGTCGGCCACCACTGCGCGCGGCCGGTGTGCCTGCGGTACGGAATTCCGGCGACCACGCGGGCGTCGTTCTATCTGTACTCGACGCCGGGCGAGGTCGACGCGCTGATCGACGGCCTGCACCACGTCCGGAACTTCTTCGGCTGAGGGACGGGGCAGGACGACCATGAAGCTCGACTCGATGTACCAGGACATCATCCTGGACCACTACCGCAACCCGAAGGGCAAGGGGCTGCGGGACGGCGACGCCGAGGTGCACCACGTCAACCCGACGTGTGGCGACGAGATCACCCTGCGGGTGAAGCTCGACGGTGCCAAGGTCACCGACGTCTCGTACGAGTCCCAGGGCTGTTCGATCAGCCAGGCCAGCGCCTCGGTGCTGAACGAGCTGGTGGTCGGCAAGACCGTCGGCGAGGCGCAGGCCGTCCAGGAGGCCTTCCTGGAGCTGATGCAGAGCAAGGGCCAGGGCGAGGGCGACGAGGAGGTGCTGGAGGACGCGGTCGCGTTCGCCGGCGTCTCCAAGTACCCGGCCCGGGTCAAGTGCGCCCTGCTCAGCTGGATGGCCTGGAAGGACGCCACCGCCCAGGCGCTCGCCAAGAACCCCGCCGTGAACGACTGACCCGCAGAGGAGGACAAGACCATGAGTGACGAAACCCCCTCCACTGCGGAGGAGCAGACCGGCACCGTCATCGTCGGCACCACCGCCGGCACCGTCTCGGTCGAGGACCTGACCGAGGCCCTGATGGACGTCGTCGACCCCGAACTGGGCATCGACGTCGTCAACCTGGGCCTGATCTACGGCATCCACATCGACGAGTCCGACGTGGCCACCATCGACATGACGCTCACCTCGGCGGCCTGCCCGCTGACCGACGTCATCGAGGACCAGGCCAAGACGGCCACCGACGGCCTGGTGCAGGACCTGCGCATCAACTGGGTCTGGATGCCGCCGTGGGGCCCCGACAAGATCACCCCCGACGGGCGCGACCAGCTCCGCGCCCTCGGCTTCAACGTCTGAGGCCTGCCGTACGGTACGCCGCTGCCGCGCGAACCCTTGGGGGTCGCGCGGCGGCGGCGTTTTTGCGCAAACACCCGCGCATCATCTGCTGTGCTGCACAGGTCCCCCGCCGTTCCCCACCATCCACCCCCCACCCGCCTGCCGGCGGGTGCCCGCCCCTGCCCTGCGCCGCGTGCGGCGCAGATGGAGCAGGGTGAGGTACCTGCCAGAGCCCTTCGGGCCGGTGGGACAGTGTGTCTCAGGCGGCGATGTGTGCAGGCCGACTGCCGGTCATCGCGGAGCGTAGAGCTGTTCGGACTCGGGCGGCACCTGCGGCTGCCACGTCCGCTCCCTGGCCGACCGTGAGGGCTCGGGTGGCCAGGCCGGCGCACGGGCGGCAGATGCCCGGTCGGGGCACGGGGTCGTGGCACTTGGCGCACTCGGCGTACCGGGCCGGTGGCCGTGCGGCGGGCCGGGCGGGTGGCAGCTTGTGCTCCAGGCGATAGCGGAGCACGGCGGCTGCCGAGTGCATCGGGGTGGGCAGGCCCGGAAGCAGGGCATGGGCCAGGTCGGCGGCGGTGCTGCCGCGGGCCAGCCACTGGGCGACCAGGGGAGCGAGTACGCGCGCTTCGGCCTCGCCGAGGCGCAGGCGGGGTTCCGGTCGGATCACCCGGAACAGGGTGGCCACCGCTTCGCGGACCTCTTCGGTCTCGGAATCCTCCTCCTGTCCCTTTCGACGTGAGGTCATCGGCCGGACTCGCGGGGAGGGTGGGTTCTTGCTGCCGGTCCTTTACAACAGGGCTGCCAGCAGCGCCGGTTGCCGCTCCACCGGGCGCCGGACGGGTGGCATCCGGCGCGAACCATGGTGTGTCGTACACGTGGGTCTCGGTGCGGATCGTGCCGTCCGGCATGCGGATCTTCTCGACCCGGTAGTAGCCGGCCTCGGTCAGCTCCTTCAGGGCCCTGCGGACGGCGCCGCGCCCCTGGGGGCTGGTGTCGGCCATGTGCCGGCCGTCCTCGCGCCAGCCGTCGGGCCGGGAGAGGAGGTCCGCGAGCAGGCCGCGGGCGGTGTAGCTCAACCGCCGGTACTGGAGTACGGCGTTGGGTAGCACGGTGAAGTTGCGCACGGGGGCGCTACGATGGACGCGCATCGGGAGGTTGTACTCCTGTTGCCGGACCCCGGGGTGTTCCAGCACCGCCGGGGTCGCCTGTTTTCGATTGGATTACAGAACGTATCACGGTAATTGACACTGCGTGAGACGTTTGGGATTGGTGGGTAGCTGCCGGCTTGCGGCTACCTGGTGGCCGGGAGGATCCCGCGTTCGACGGCCCCGCGCAGGACGGTGGCGAAGTCCTGGGGCAGGAGGTTGACCGCGTCGAGGGCTTCGGTGGTGAGGGGGATCTCCTCCAGGAGGTACTCGCCTCGGCCTTCCTGGCTGAACTCGGGACCGGTGCGGTCCTCGAAGCTCCACTTGTCGACGGTGGCGAGGTAGAAGTCCTGGCGCTCGTCGTCAGTTTGGATGGTGTGGAGGAGGCCGACGATCTCGGCTTCGCCGGCGATCTCCTCACGGACCTCGCGCAGCAGGGCCTCCTCGGGGCCGGCGTCGGTGGGCTCGATCTTGCCGCCGACGATCACCCAGTACGGGGCGATGCCGGGGCGGATGCGCTTGATCAGCAGCATGGTGTCGTTCGGGGTGAGGAGGACGGCGCGGACGCGGTGCTGCATGGTGGTCTCTTCCTGTTCTCGATGGTCTCGGTGTTGTGGGGTGAGAGCCTGTCGGAGCTTAGGAAGGACGGCAGCGCGGTGTTGGCCAGGCGGGTAACGCCGGCCCCGCGCGAACTCGGTGATCACCACGTTCGGTACGGCCGGCTCGGTCACCCGGGATTCACCTCCGCCGCACGGCCTCGCCGCTGGGCGGGGCGGTGGACCGGTCGAGTGCGCTCGTCGTGTCGAGCCCGCCGATCGGCGTCCACTCGTGTTCCAGGATCGAGTAGGTGATCGAGTCGCGCCAGGTGCCGCGGACGAAGACGTGGTCGCGGATGCGGCCGTCCTCGGTCATACCGGCGCGCAGGAGGGCGCGTGCGGAGGCTTCGTTGAGCGGGGAGCGGGCGGCCCAGATGCGGTGCAGGCCGAGGAGGTTGAAGCCGAGCGCGCACAGCAGGTGAACGGTCTCGGTGCCGTAGCCCTTGCCCCACGCGGCCTGGTGGAGGGCGAAGCCGACGGTGGCGGCCTGCTGCGGCTCGGTGGCCAGGCGCGCGTAGCCGATCAGCTCGTGTTCGCCGCGCCGGGTGACGGCGAGGCAGTACTCGGTTCGCGGGGTGGCGAGCGCGGAGTCGATGGAGCGGGCGGTGATCGCTTCGACCTGTTCGCGGGTGCGGGGTTCGAAGCTGAGGTGCCGGGTGGCCTCGGGGTCACCGTAGATCGCCAGGAGGTCGTCGGTGTCCTCGGGTTCGACTTCGCGCAGTGCCAGGTTGGGGCCGGTCAGACGGAGTGGGGTCATGGCCGCGGAGCCTATCCGGGGGATCACCGGACGAGGGCCGAGGTGGGTATGGCGGTGAAGGCCTCGATCTCCTGGCGCAGACCGGCCGCCGCACCGCCGTTGCGGCGGTCGTCGCCTCGCAGGGCGGCGTGGACGCGTTGGGCGCTGCTGACGATGCCGAAGTTCCGTTGTTCGACGGGGAGGTCGAGCACGGGGCGGACGGCCTCGGCGGCGCCCTCGATCTCGCCCCGGGCGATGCGGGCGAGGGCGAGGTCGGTCTGGGCGCCGGCCTGGTCGCCGAAGGCCCACTCGTCCTCCGTGGCGTCGCGGTAGGCGGAGACGGCGGCTTCGGACTGGCTCTCGCCGAGGGCCGCGTCCTCGCCGAGCTGCACGGTGGCCTCGGCGACGTAGTAGAGCTGGCGGGGCAGCGGGAAGGTCATGATGCCGCCGAAGGCGTCGAGGTCGTCGGGTTCGACGGTCGCGCGGGCCTCCTCGGCCTGCCGGATGGCGGTGCGGGTGGCCTCGCCGTTGCCGAGGAGGGAGTGGGCGCGGGCTGAGAGGCAGGCCAGCCAGACGCTGGTGGTGCCGCGGACGTCGCCGACGGTGCCCTGTCCGAGGGCGGCGTAGTCGGCGGCTTCGCCGGGGCGGCCGGCCCAGTAGGAGATCAGCGACTGGAGCGAGCGGACCCAGGCGCGCATGGCGTGGTGGTCAGCGTTGTCGGCGCAGACGAAGGCGGTGCGGGCCTGCATCATGGCGGCGCTCGGATTGCCCAGGTCGTGGCTGGCCTTGGCGAGCATGCCGGAGGTGATCCCGGCGAGCAGGTACAGCTCTCGGGCCTGCGACGGCTTGACCCGTCCGTGTTCCAGCAACTGGAAGGTGAGGTCCTGGACCTCGACCAGGTCGCCGAGCAGGGTCGGCAGTGCCAGCTTCGGGTAGGCGGCGGTCAGCCGCCGTACCTCGTCGTTGATCTGGCCCAGGGTCTCCGAGCCGATGCTGCTGCCCTCCGCCATCGCGGTGAACCGAAGTGCGCGACGAGCCGCCATCGTGACCTGCCTTTCCAATTCCGTGGTGCCCGCGTCGAAGCGGGGCTCGCTGCTGGACGGGCCACCGACAGGCAGTGCCGCTGCCTGCTCGGGTGGGAGGAGGACAGGGACCGGCCGTGGTGGCGGGACGGCGAACGAGGCGGTGGTAGCGGGCACGGATACGGGGCCGGCCGGTGCGGGCGCGAGGAGTTGGTCCACGCCGACGCCGAACATGGCCTCCAGCACCCGGCACTGGTCCGGGTAGGGGCGGGTCTTCACCGCGCCGCCGTACCAGCGCTCGAACTGCCGCTTGGAGACCGACAGACCCCGGAGCCGAGGGTCGCGCTCCTGCTCGGCGGCCGAGTTCGCCGTCGCCTCGAACCGGAGACGGAAGGTCTCGTAGACCTGCCAGTGTCGCTGAAGCGTCAAAACCCTGAGGAGTGTGGGAGTTTCAGCCACCGCGGATCATCTCCGTCCCCGTTCGTCTGTTCTGACGATAGCCATGGTCGCTCGACAGGAAACCCGTTCGAGGTCGTCCCGGTCCAGATGACGGCGGCCGTGACGGCAGTCATGACGCGTACCGACATGGTTCGCCTTTCGGGACGGCGGGACGGTGACGGCAGCCGCGTCGTATCGGTGCCGCACCCGGCGCCGCCATCCTGAACGCCACCTCGCTGTCCGTGCATCACCGACAGCGAAGCGTGAGATCAAGGGCGCTGGGATCCGCGCCCGATCGACCCCATCCAGCACCACGTGCATTCCGGTTCGCCATGCCGCGAGCCGGCAACGGGAGGGAACCGATGGACGACACCCTGACCGCTCTGGCCGGGCAGATCGCCCAGCTGGACGCCGTGGACTCCGCCCACCTGGAGCGGATGCGCCACGAAGCCCTGACCGCCCAGGCCCCCTGGAAGGCGGAGTACGGCGCCTACCAGTCCGGCGGCTGGTGGACCACCTCGCTGATGAACGCCTCCGGCGACGCCGCCGACGTGACGATCGGAGACTGCGCGGCCCGGCCTACCGACCTGCTGGGCCGGATGCCGGCCACCGCCGCGTTCCTGGCCGACCTCGGCCTGGACTTCATGTGGGTGCGGCTCGCCCGGCTGGAGGGCAACGCCTTCCTCTGGGAGCACCGCGACTACGACGAACTCGACCAGGTCGAGCGGCACCGGCTGCACGTCCCGCTGCACACCAACAGGTCCGCCTTCCTGGTCACCGGCGGCACCAAGGTGCACATGACGGGCGGGCGGATCTGGCGGCTGACGCCGACCTACGCCCACGGGGTGTGCAACCTGCTCGGCCCGGACCGGATCCACCTGATCGCCGACGTGTACGCCGACGACGCCTACCGCCACCTGGCCCGCCGTCCCGCGCTCAGCCCGATGGTCGCGGAGCCGTTGCCCGTCGCCGACCAGACGGTCCTCGCCGCGCGGCTGGAGAGCGCCCGCAACATGGCCACCCTCGGCTACACGGAGGCGGCCGAGCGGATGCTGCTGCGGCTCTTCTACACCTACGCCCTGCCGGAGGGCACGGTCTACGACCTGATCGCCGAGCTGCACACCTCCCTCGGCGACATGGAAGCCGCGACGCGCTGGGAGACCGCCAAGCGCCGCCTGCTCGCCATCCCCGCCTGATCCCAGCCCGCACCTACGCCCGGAGGGAAGAAGCGCATGCCCACCCTGCAACTGGCGGCGATCACCCAGGCCAACCGGCCCGCGCAGCTGCCGCTGCTGTCGAAGCTCGCCGACATCCTGGCCACCTCCCCGGCGGTGACCCACCTGATGGTCCGCGGGTCGCTGGCCCACGGCACCGCCGACCGCCTGTCCGACGTCGACTTCGTCGCCGGTGTCCACGACGCCCGGTTCCCGTCGTTCGTCGAGGCCCTGGACACCCTGATGCCGGTCGAGGCCGGCGCCCTGCTGCCCGGCTGGCGCGACACGATCGTCGCCGACCTCGGCGGCGTCGGGATGGTCTTCCTCGTCCCGGACGAGGGCAAGCTCCACCAGATCGACCTCTACGTCGCACCGGCCTCCCGGATCCCGCGGCTGCAGGAGACGGTCAGCACCGCCGTCCTCCTCGACCGCCGGCCCGGACCGGTCACCGCGCCGGACGTCGCGGCGGCCGAGAGCTTCGCCGCCGCCTTCCTCGCCCGGCCGCGCTCCTGCGCCGAGCTGCTGATCGAACACCTGGTGCTGGCCGTCCTCCTGCACAAGCGGATCAAGCGCGGCCAGCGGTTCGTGGCGTACGCCGAGTGGCACCGGCTGCACACGGCCACGAAGGACCTGATCAAGACCGCCCTGGCCCCCGCCTCACGGTTCTGGGGCTGGTACCAGCTGCGCGAGGAGATCGCCGTCACCCCGATCGGCCGCGCCTGCCTGGGCGACCTGGACGCCGCGATCAGCGGCCCGGCCATCCCGGAGGCGGCCGACGTCACCGAGGCGATCGAGCGGGTGCTCGCCCTGGCCGAGCGGGCCTGCCCGCAGGCGCTCGACGGCCTGCACGACGCCGTCGCCGCCTACCGCACCTACCAGGAGCTGGTGTGAACGCACTCCACCTCGCGGGCCCGGCCGCCAGCCGGGCCCGCGAGGGCCTGACCGCCGTCTTCTTCGGCGGCGTCGTCCCCGCCTCCGCCCAGGAGGAGACGCTGGCCGAGGAGATCGGCCGGTCCCTCGCCCAGGCCGGCTACCAGCTTCTGCACGGCGGCTACAACGGGCTCATGGAGGCCGCCGCCCGCGGAGCCGGAGGCCAGGGAGCCACGGTCACCGCCGTCACCCTGACCGGCAAGCACGACGAGTGGGGCGCGTTCAACCCCCACACCACCCTGTCCGTCCACCTGCCCGACCCCGGCGCCCGCCTCAACCACTACCTGGAGAACGCCGACCTGGTCGTCGCCATGGGCGGCGGAGTCGGCACCCTCCACGAGCTGACCGCCGCCCTCTACTACGCGACCACCATCCGGCCCGTGCCGGTCTGTCTCGCGGGCGCGTCGGCCCTGCGCCTGCTCGCCTTCCTGCGCGAGGAGCGGTGGCTGTACGAGACCCCGACCCGGCCGCTCGGCTTCCTCGCCACCGTCGAGTCCGCCGACGCCTTCCGCGCCCACCTGGCCTCGCTCGACACCACCTCGATCGGAGGAGCATGACCACCCGCACCCCGTCGGCCGGCCTCGCCGCCCGACTCGCCGAAACCGCGTGCGTCAACGCCCCGTTCAAGCTCGCCGACGGCGGCCGGCTCGACGCGTACTTCGACGAGTACCGGCTCGCCTCCGACCCCGCGCTCCTGCGTGACACCGCCACCGCCATGGCCGACCTCGTCCCCGACGACGCCCAGGTGCTCGCCGGCATCGAACTCGGCGGCGTCCCCCTCGTCGTGGCGCTGTCCTCCGCCACCGGCCTGCCCGCCGTCTTCGTGCGCCGCAAGCCCAAGAGCTACGGCTCGCGCCACCAGGTCGAAGGCCTTCCCATCGACGGCCGCCGCATCGTCCTGGTCGACGACGTGGTCCGCTCCGGCGGCCAACTGCTCCACATGGCACGCATCCTGCGGATGGTGGGTGGACCGGTCACCCACGCGCTCTGTGTCCTGGAGCGCCCGCTCGGCGGCCGGACGCTGCTGGCCGAGCACCGCGTCACCCTGAACTCGCTGTTCACCGAGGCCGACCTGCCGTCACCCCGGGCGGGCGGTGCCGCGTGAAGCGAGCCGTGCTCTTCGACCTCGACGGCGTCCTCGTCGACAGCCGGGACGCCCAACTCGCCACCCTGGCAGGCTATGCGACCGCCGCGCTCGGCAGGCGGGTGACCGTCGCCGATCTCCCGGCCGGCGCCGCGACCACCCCGCGCGAGTACGTCCTGTCCGACCTCGGACTGGACGGATCGATCAACGAGGAAGGCTGGGCCGCGGCGAGCGCCACGGCCACCCTGACCGCCGAGGTGTTCCCATACGTCGCCGAGACCCTCGCCGCGCTCCGCAAGGCCGGAGTCGGCACCGGCATCGTCACCTTGCGAAGCCGCGAACGGGTCAACTGGCTGCTGCCGCAGGACATCCTCGACCAGCTGGACACGGTCGTCTGCTACGAGGACGCCCAGCCCAAACCCGCCCCCGACGGCGTCCTGCTCGCCCTCGACCGGCTCGACGTCACCCCGAGAGCGGGCATCTTCGTCGGCGACACCGAGACCGACATCCACGCCGCCCACGCCGCGGGCGTCACCGCCGTCGGCGCAGGCTGGGGCTTCGCCGGCCCCGAAGCCCTCACCCGGGCCGGAGCCCACCTCGTGATGCCCCGCGCCGACCACGCCGCCTTCGTCCTGCCCCTCCTGGTCGGCATCGGCCGACAGGAGGACAACTCCAAGCGATCTTGACCCCGGAGCCGCTACTGTTGGTGGCGCAGTCGCAGCGGACCGTTGCGTCCGTTGTCGGCTGCGCCACCTCAGAGCGACGGATACCGGAGTCATGGTCTACACCGTGGGGGCGCGAGCTATCTGCGCCGAGCTGGAGAACTGAGAACCACTCAGTCCTCGTTCTCGGCCCGGCTCGGCGTGTGATCACCCCCCCACCTCTCCGCGACTCTTCCGTGAGGGCCCTACCGCCATGCGCTCGACGCAGATCCGCTCCACCTTCCTGGACTTCTTCGCCTCACGCGGCCACCGCCACGTCCCGTCCAGCCCGCTCATCCCCTCCGACCCGACCCTGCTACTGGCCAACGCCGGCATGAACCAGTTCAAGCCCTACTTCCTGGGCGAGGTCACCCCGGAGTACCCCCGCGCCACCACCATCCAGAAGTGCGCCCGCACCTCCGACATCGACAACGTCGGCCGCACCAACCGGCACGCCACGTTCTTCGAGATGATGGGCAACTTCTCCTTCGGCGACTACTTCAAGGCCGACGCCATCGCCTACGCCTGGGAACTCCTCACCCAGGGCTACAACCTGGAGAAGGACCGCCTCTGGATCACCGTCCACCAGAGCGACGACGAGGCCGAACAGCTCTGGCACAAGATCGGCGTCCCCGCCGAACGCATCCAGCGCCTCGGCGCGGACAACTTCTGGGACATGGGCGTCCCCGGCCCCTGCGGCCCCTGCTCCGAAGTCAACTACGACCGGGGCCCGGCCTTCGGACGCGAAGGCGGACCGGCCGTCGACGGCGAACGCTACGTCGAGATCTGGAACCTCGTCTTCATGCAGTCCATGCGCGGCGAGGACGACGACAACGGCACCTTCCCGATCCTCGGCGACCTCGCCCAGCAGAGCATCGACACCGGCCTCGGCCTCGACCGCCTCGCCGCGATCCTCCAGGACGTCGAGAACGTCTGCAGCACCGACCTCCTCCTGCCCACCCTGACCACCGTCCAGGAACTCGCCGGCCGTGACTACCCGGGCAGCGGTCCCGGTGGTGAGGAGAAGATCTCCTTCCAGGTCGTCTCCGAGCACGCCCGCTCCATCGCCTACCTCATCGCGGACGGCGTGCTGCCAGCCAAGGACGGCCGCGGCTACGTCCTGCGCCGCCTGATGCGCCGTGCCATCCGGCACGCCCGCATGCTCGGCATCGACCAGCCCGTCCTCGCCCCGGCCACCGCCAGCGTCATCGCCAACCTCGGCGACGTCTGGCCCGAACTCGCCGACCAGGCAAGCCTCATCGAGCAGGTCGTCACCGCCGAGGAGGAGTCCTTCACCCGCACGCTCACCCAGGGAACCCGGCTGCTCAACGCCGCCATCACCCGCAGCCGCGGCAGCCGCTCCACCACCCTCACCGGCGAGACCGTCTTCGAACTGCACGACACCTACGGCTTCCCCGTCGAGCTGACCATCGAGGCCGCCCGCGACGCCGGGCTCACCGTCGACGAGGACCGCTTCACCACCCTGCTCGCGGAACAGCAGAAGCGCGCCAAGGCCGGCGGCAAGGCCAAGACCGCCGAGGCCCTGCGCCGACAGGACGCCTACCGCGAACTGTCCTCCCGCCACGGCCGCACCGACTTCACCGGCTACGACCGCCTCGACACCGTAGCCACCGTCCTCGGCCTCATCTCCGACGGCGCCGTCGTGCCCGGCGCCGACCAGGGCAGCACGCTCGAACTGGTCCTGGACCGTAGCCCGTTCTATGCCGAGTCCGGCGGCCAGGTCGGTGACACCGGCACCATCCGCACGTCCTCCGGCGCGCTCCTGGATGTCTTGGACACCAGGCTCGGCCTGGAAGGCTTCCACGTCCACACCGTTCGCGTCCTCGAAGGCGAGATCCGCAGCGGCGAGCAGGCCGAAGCCCTCGTCGACGGCCCGCGCCGCGACGCCGTCGCCCGCTCCCACTCCGCCACCCACGTCCTGCACGCCATGCTCCACCGCACCCTCGGCGACCACGCCCGCCAGCACGGCTCCCTCGTCGACGCCGGCCGCCTGCGCTTCGACTTCGCCCACTTCTCCGCCGTCGACCCCACCCAGCTCGCCGCCATCCAGGCCCTCGTCAACGACCACCTCCTCGACGACCCCGAAGTCCGCATCTGGCACGCCACCCGCTCCGAAGCCGAGGCCGCCGGAGCCACCGCCCTCTTCGGCGAGAAGTACGGCGACCACGTCCGCATCGTCGACATCGGCGACTTCTCCCGCGAACTCTGCGGCGGCACCCACGTCCCCCACGGCGCGAACGCCGGCCCCGTCCGCATCCTCGGCGAAGCCTCCATCGGCTCCAACCTCCGCCGCATCGAAGCCCTCACCGGCCGGGACGCCCTCGCCTACCACGACACCGAACGCCGCCTCCTCGAAGAGCTGTCCGTGCTCCTCGGCACTCGCCCCCAGGACGCGCCCGAAGCCCTGCGCAAGCGCCTCGATGCCCTCACCACAGCCCAGCAGGAACTCGCCCGCCTTCGCGAGACCGAGCTCCGCACCCGCGCCCAGCACCTCGCCGCCACCGCCCGCACCGTCCCCGGCGGCCGGATCGTCACCGAGAAGGTGACCGACCTCGGCTCCGACGAACTCCGCGCACTGGCCATCAACACCGCCGACCTCCTGGGCAGCGACCACGCCGTCGTCGTCCTCGGCACCGAACGCGACGGCAAGGCCCTCCTCGCCGCCGCCATCACCCGCAGCCTCCACGACACCGGCACCCAGGCCAGCCAGCTCCTCGTTCCAGCCGCCCGCACGGTTGGTGGCGGAGCCGGCGGCAAGGGCCCCGTCGCCAGCGCTGGTGGCCGCTACGTCGGAGCGCTCGACCAAGCGCTCGCCCTCGCGGCCCAGGACGCGACCCGAGTCCTCGACCAGTAGAGCCAGGTCACCCGGCATCCGCTGCTGGCCCTCTCACCAGGGAGGCCAGCAGCGCATGCCACCTCTGTTTCAGGTTGCCAGGTCCTTCAGCAGGACCACGCTCTCGTAGTTGGTCACATCCCACCGCCACGTCCCGACGGGCACGTACCCCCGTCGGCGGTACCAGCCGACCAACTCGACGGCCTCGGCGGACGTATCGATGACAGCCACTGTGGACCCGAGCGCAACGACGCGCTCTTCCGCCAGCGCCAGCAGACGCTGCCCAAGCCCCGTTCCGCGGTACGCAGGATCCACTGCGAGTTGCCAAAACGAGCCGGCTCCCGCTGGTACCGGATATCCGGCAGGCATCGTGCACGGGGCCGCCACCGTCACCGATCCCACGAGCTTCGTGCCTCTGCATGCAACCCAGCACTCGCCCGCACCCAGCCGATGGGCTGTGTCCTGCACGGACTGGTAGGACGCGAAGAAGACCCTGCCGGCAGCCGCGTGATCAGCGTAGGCGCGATGGAGGAGGGCGGTCAGCTCTTCCACGGAGTCACCGGCAGTAAAGCGTCTCACCGTGAAACCCCTGGCCAGTGGGCCTGTCATACGTTCCATCGCTCACCGCCTCTCGTGGCCGACCAGCCTTCGGTCGCGCGGCCCTCGCACTCCTCCATCGTGGAACAAGAAGAACAAAGGGGGCCGCCGTTGTCCCACTGATCCGAAGGAGCTCTGGCAGGTTACGGCTGCTTGCTCAATCTCCGCGTGCTGTCCGGCCGGGCGGCCTGCGGCGAGGGCAGGGGCGGGCACCCGCCGGGAGGCGGGTGGGGGGTGGATGGTGGGGAACGGCGGGGGACTTGAACAGCGCAGCAGATGATGCGCGGGTGTTCACCAGGTGGTGGAAGCGCCGCTGCCCGGGACTTCTTCGGAAGTCCCGGGCAGCGGCGTTCTGTGGGTGGGCCGTCAGGCAGTGGGCTTGGGTTTGCGGGCGACGGCGATGGCGAGGGCGGTGCAGGCGAGGGCGGCGAGGGCGGCGAAGCCGCTGACGGAGGGGAGGAGGCCGTAGGTCTGGACGAGGGCGCCGAGGGCGATGATGGGGGCGGAGCTGCCGAGGTAGACGATGACCCAGAGGGCGCTCAGTTCGGAGCCGCGGCGTTCCGGGTTCATCGCGGTGACGGCGCTGGTGAACAGGGAGCGGAAGGCGACGCCCTGGGAGACGCCGCCGAGGACGCTGCCGATGAAGAGCAGTGCCGGGGTGCCGGTGTACTGGGCGGCGACGACCAGGCCGAGGCCGGTGGCCAGGCCGGTCATGCCGAGGGCGGTCACCACGCGGTCGGAGGTCGGCGGGACGAGCAGCTGGGTGGCGGCGGAGGAGCCGAGCAGGAGGGCGGCCACGATCGCGCCGACCAGCTTGGAGTCGGTGTGCAGCAGCTTGGCGGCGAAGGCCGGGGCCAGGCTGAGGTAGACGCCGAACACCGCGTAGGAGATGAAGCCGGCGGTGGCGGCGAGCAGGAACTCGCGGCGCCCGGTGCGCGGCAGCCGCAGGCGCTGGGGGCGCAGGTGGGCCGGGGTGGTGATGCGGGGCGGGGAGGCCGGCGGGCGGCTGCGGCCGGGCATCCGGGGGTGGAGGAGGGCCAGCGGCACGCAGAGCGCGAGCAGGGCGATGGCGTGCAGCAGGAAGGGGGTCAGCAGCGGGTCGGAGCCGCCGGCCAGCAGGGCGCCGACCACCGGGCCGAGGGCGACGCCGCCCGCGGAACAGGCCAGGGTGATCTTGGCGGCCAGGGTCGGGTGGTCGGGCAGCAGGTCGCCGAGGGCGGCTCCGGCGGCGCCGGTGGACAGGCCGACGGCGATGCCCTGGACGGCCCGGCCGGCGGCGAGCTGCCAGAAGCTGTCGGAGGTGGCGAACACGACGTCGCCGACGGCGGACAGCGCGACGGCGGGCAGGATCAGGGCGCGGCGGCCGAGGTGGTCGGACCAGTGGCCGACCACGGCCAGGACCGGGACCAGCGCCAGCACGTAGATCGCGAACAGGACGGTGGTGTCGAGCGCGGTGAGGTGCAGCCGCTGCTGGAGGAGCGAGTAGATCGGTGTGGCCAGGTTGGCGCCGATCAGCATCAGCAGCAGGGCGGCGGCCACCAGGCCGACGCGGACGCCGCGCAGCGCGTTCCAGCGGCTGATCGCGGCGAGCCGGAGCTGGGCGCGCGGCGCGAGCTCCGGGGGAAGCAGGGCCTCCGACAGTCGGCGTCCGTCGAGCTGCGCGGTGCGCAGGCCGGAGCCGGCGGGGGAGAGGTCCGCCATGGCAGGGGTCTCCTGTGGCCGGGCACCACCGGGGTCGGCGGGGTGTGCCGGCGCGCCCGTCCGGAGGCGCTGTGGTGGTGGCCGAGGGTACGGGCTCCCTGGTGGGGCGAGGTGAGCTGAAGAGGGCCCCTCCGGCCCGGGGTCGGGCGGAGGGCGGTTGGGCTTCGTTGCCCCGGTGGCACGCGCGGGGTGTGCGCGGTACCAGACCGAAGGATAAGGGGTGGGCGTACGCCCATGGCGCGCGCCCCTGGGTGCGCCCCGTACGGCCGGGCGTCGGGGGTGCCCGGCCTATACGCTGAGGTGATGGATCGGTACGCGGCGCTGTTGGGCTGACCGCTGGGCTGAGGGAGAGCGCACAACGATGGCCGGACGACGTCGTAAGAACACCGGGGCTTCGACGGGTGAGGGCGCGGCCGAGGCGGTGCTGCCCGCCGACCTGGAGCTCCAGGACCTCTACGGGGCGTTCGCCGCGCACGGGCTGGACGACGAGGACCTGGACGACGCGGCCGTCCTGGTCCCGCCGGTGAAGCTGCCCGCCGAGCGCGAGCTGGCCGAGCAGGCGAAGGCCGTACCGATGTTCGGGTACGCGCTGGCGCTGGCCCGCTGGTCCGCCCCGCACCGGGAGGTGGACGAGTTCGGGGACCTGGTCGAGGCGGACCGGGCGCCCGCGGCCCGGCTGCTGGGCCTGGCCCCGGCCGAGGGCGAGGTGCCCGAGGAGGCCGAGGTCGAGGCGCTGCGGGCCTGGTCGCTGGCCTGCGACCTGGACCTGGTGGAGCTCGGTACGACCGCGGAGGGCGAGCACGTCGCCGTCCCCGGCCCGGACCTGGAGCCCGCCGAGCAGGGGGACCCGGAGACCGTCCTGGAGCTGTGGCTGACCGCCGCAGGGATCGTCCGGGAGCTGGCCGTCGAGGCGGACTCCGGCCCGGAGGAGGGCGCCGGGGAGGCCGGGGCCGGGGAGGGCGAGGAGGACGAGGACGCGCTCTCCGAGGTCGAGGAGGCCCGTGACGAGGCCGCCGAGCTGCTGGACGAGGCCCTGCAGGTGCTCTACGAGACCACCGCCTTCGCCGAGCCCGGCAACGAGACCGTGCCGCTGGGCGTGCTGGCCGCGCTGCTGGTCGTCCCGGAGGGCGAGGAGCCCAGCGAGGAACTGCTCGGCGACATCACGGACGTGATGGTCGCGCTGGACCCGATGCTGGGCGACCTCGCCGAGCTCGGCCTGCTGGACTACCGCCCGATCGATCCCGAGCTGTTCGACGAGGAGGACGGCGAGGAGCCCGCCGTGGTCGGCGAGGAGCCGCTGGACGAGGAGGAGTCGGCCCGCTTCGGGCTGGTCCGGCTCACCCCGCTCGGCCAGTACGGCATCCGGCAGTGGCTGCTGGAGGACGGCTACGACGCGCCGCTGGTCGGCGACCTGGCCAAGGGGGACGCGGCCGAGCTGCTGCGCGGGGTGTGCGAGTCGGCCAACGTGCTGCCGGAGGAGGAGCTGCGGGCGTGGACCGCCGACCGGGAGCCGGTGGCGGCGGCGCGCGAGCTGCTCGCGGCGGCGCGCGGCTCCGACGGCTACGGCCCGCTGCGCCGGATGCTCGGCGTCTCGGCGCTCAACCTGCTCGGGCCGGGCGCGGAGCCGGCCGCCCGGGAGGTCATGGACGACCCGGAGCTGGGCGGTGCGGTGCGGGCCTGGCTGACCGCGCAGGGGGCGACGGACGTCCCGGTGCCGGACCGGGCGATGGCGCTGTGGACGGTGGTCGACACCTTCGCCGCCCAGCTGCTGGACAACGGCGGGGACGCCGAGCTGCTGGGCGAGCTGGTCGCCGACCTGCCGGTGAACGGCGATCCGGCGGGGTGGTTCGGCGAGCTGTGGCGGGTCGACCACCCGTACACGGCGGACGTCCTGGAGGCGATCGGGGAGCTGCACCCGGACCGGGCGCTGGCCAAGGAGGCGCGCAAGGCGGCGTTCAAGGCGCGCTCCAGGAGCTGAGCCCTCCGAGCGCACCGTACGGCGGTCTAGGGGAGGTCCAGTGAGCCGTCCTCGGTGAAGGGGAAGAACGGGTTGTGGGCCAGCTCCCAGAGGTGGCCGTCCGGGTCCTCGAAGTAGCCGGAATAGCCGCCCCAGTCGGTCGGGACCGGCGGCTTGACCACCACGGCGCCGGCCTCGACCGCCGTCCGCAGCGCGGCGTCCACCAGCGCGGGGGACTCCAGGTTCACCGCGAGGGTGACGCCGCGGAAGGAGGGCTCCCCGGTGGCGGGCACGCCCGCGTCGGCGGCCAGCTCGTCGGTGGGGAAGAGGCCGAGCACCGAGTCGGCGGTGCGGAACCAGACGATCTCCGGGCTGGAGGCGGTGGAGCGCTTCCAGCCGAGCGCCTCGTAGAAGCGGGCGCTCTCGTCGAGGTCGGTCACCCCGAGGGTGACGATGCTGATCCGGGCGGGGAAGGCGCCCTGCCCGGTGCGGTCCTGTGCTGCGTCGTTCTGAGCTGTCATGCCGCCAGGTTAGGGAGGGCGGCTGACAACCGGGCGCCCTGACACGGCCACCACCCCCGTCCGGGGGCCGAGCTGATGACCCGGCAGCTGCGGCCACGTAAGGTGGCGTCAGCGGTGCGGGTGCGAGGTCTCGGGGGTGCGGCACAGGATGATGCGGGAGAGCGGCGGCAGGCACCAGAAGCGGGACGCCGGGTCCTCGGGGTCCGCCCCGGCCCCGGACCGGCCGGTCCGGGAGGACCGTTTCGCCGGTCGGCCCGCGGACCGGCCACTGGACCGGTCGGCCGAGCAGGGTGCCGGACGGCCCGCGGGCAGGCCCGTCGACCGGTTCGCCGACCAGGAGGAGTTCTCCCGCCGGACCCTGGCGGCGGCGGACTTCCCGGTGTACGGCGTGGCCGCGGGGCAGGCCCCCGCGGGCGGGACGATGACGGCCGACGGGGCGTTGGCCGGTGAGGCGCTGGCCGCCTTCGAGACCTCCGGCGGCGAGCTGCGCTGGGTCGAGGTCCAGTGCGGCGACTGGCGCTCGGCGGCCGGCCCGTACGTGACCGTGCGCACCTACCGGCCGGGGGCCGAACCGGGCGAGCGGCTGCCCGAGCTGGAGGACCTGGTCGAGGACGAACGGGACCGCGTCTACGAGCAGTTGGGCGTCGACGAGGGCGACGGGCCGGGCCGGGTACGGGCGTTGCGCGCGTGGATCACGGTGGACGGCGAGCCCTGCGCGGTGGAGGTGCACGAGGACCGGCCGGTGCCGGAGCCCGGCGCCCCGGCGGCGGACGGTCCGGAGCCGGTGTGGGCCGGGCGGCTGCGGGTCGGCGGGCTGACCGTGACGGTGTGCGCGCGCGGGGTGGCCCCCGGCGCGGTGGAGCTCGGCGCTATCGGCGACTTCGAGGGCTGCCTGCGCGGCCGCACCGAGCTGCTGCGCGACCTGGCCGCCCGGCGGGCCCGCCGGGTGCCGGTCGAGGAGCGTGAACTGCCGCCCGCCGTCGGGATGGAGGCGCACCGGGCGCTGATCGCGCAGAGCGTCGCCGAGTCCGCCGCGATCGAGGCGCAGGTGCGGGTGGGGCGCACGCCGAGGCTGCCGCGCGGGCTGCGCGGGGAGGTCGGCGCGGTGCGCTGGGAGGCGGCGGTGCGCCAGCAGATGCGGCTGGCCACCGAGACCCGGGAGGAGGCCGCGGCGGCGGTGACCTCGATGGTGAACCACCTCAACCGGCTGTCCCAGCAGACGCACTGGCTGGTCGGCACGGCGGAGGGGGAGGCGGCCGTCGAGGAGGTCGTCCGGTACACGGTGTTCGCGAGCGAGGTGGCGAGCCTGCCGGCGCAGCGGGCCTGGGCGCAGCTGTGGCGGGAGCGGCCGGGCGGCGGCGGGGCGGGGGTCTGGGAGGAGCAGCGGCTGGCCGAGCAGCTGTGGCTGTCGGCCTGGGAGCAGTGGCGGGCGGCGCGGCGCTGACGGGTCGGGCGGGTCGGGCGGGCCGGCGGGGGCCTCAGTAAAGCACAGGTCATGTGAAGGTCATCGGTCGGCAAATAGCCGCCTGGGCGTGAGGTGGGCGTCATGCCGGGTTCACCCGCCCGGCGGAGCCTGCTGGGCGTCGGCATCCCGCACCGGCGCCCCCGCTCATCCTCAGGAGTTGCTGCCATGTCGCTGTCCCGTCGGGACTTCGTCAACCGTTCCACCCTCGTCGGGGCCGGCGTGCTGATCGCCGGCGGCGCCGAGGCGCTGGCCAGCGCCCCGGGCGCGATCGCCGCCCCGGTCGGCGGCGAGGCCCCGGTCGCCGCGGCCGCCGGGACCAACTCGGCCGGCGGCACCGCCGTCGGCTACGGCCAGCTGGTCCAGGACCCGGCCGGCCTGCTCTCCCTGCCGAAGGGCTTCTCGTACAAGGTCCTCAACCGGGCCGGCGTCACCAAGCTGCGCACCGGCGAGTTCACCCCGAGCAACCACGACGGCACCTCCGCCTTCGAGGACGAGCGCGGCGGCAACCTGATGGTCGTCAACCACGAGCTGGCCGGCGCCCGCGCCAACTGGCCGCACCCGGTGCCGCTGACCGAGGGCCACGTCTACGACCCGGGCGCGGCCGGCGGCTGCACCATCGTGCACGCCAAGCGGGACGGCTCGGTCGAGCAGTGGGTCGGCATCGCCGGCACCGCCACCAACTGCGCGGGTGGCGTGACCCCGTGGGGCACCTGGCTGTCCGGCGAGGAGACCGAGGACAAGGCCGGCAAGAACGGCTTCACCAAGGACCACGGCTACATCTTCGAGGTCGACCCCTTCGACGACGACTACAACCGGGACCCGCAGCCGGTGAAGGCCTTCGGCCGCTACGCGCACGAGGCCGTGGTCGTGGACCCGAAGCGCGGCCAGGTCTACCTGACCGAGGACGCCTCGAACCCGAACGGCCTGCTGTTCCGCTGGACCCCGCCGGCCGGCTTCAAGCACGGCCGCTACCAGCTGCGCAAGCTCGCCGCCGACGCCGGTGTGCTGGAGGCCTTCAAGGTCTTCGACGCCCAGGGCAAGTTCGTCGACGACCTCTCCCGCGCCACCAAGGTCGGCACCACCTACGGCGTGGACTGGGTCAAGGTCCAGGACCGCGACGCCAGGACCGTCTCGGTGCGCAAGCAGTTCAAGGACGGCGAGGTCAGCCGCGCCCGCAAGCTGGAGGGCATGTGGTGGGGTGACGGCGGCTTCTACTTCGTCTCCAGCTTCGCCCGTTCGGAGAGCCCGCTCCAGCACGACGGCCAGGTCTGGTTCTACAACCCGGCCCGCCGCACCATCACCCTGAAGGTGCTGCTGGGCGTCAACACCGACGTCTGGGGCGACCACGACAACTTCGACGGCCCGGACAACATCACCGTCTCGCCGTACGGCGGCATCGTGATCTGCGAGGACGGCGAGGGCGTCTCGCACCTGTTCGGCGCCACCGAGGACGGGCTGGTCTACCCGATCGCCCGCAACGAGCTGAACATCGGCACCGCCGAGAAGCCCGAGTTCAGCGAGTTCACCGGGGTGACCTTCTCGGACGACGGCAAGACCCTGTTCGCCAACATCCAGACCCCGGGCATCCAGCTGGCGATCAGCGGCCCGTGGCGCCGGCTGAACGAGCACAAGCGCGGCCAGGGCTACGGCGAGTGACGAACCGTCAGGAATGACCGTGCGGCTGCCCGCGGACTACTCGTCCGCGGGCAGCCGCAGTTGCAGCATCGCCAGCAGCCGCTGCTGCGGCTGGGCGAGGTCGATGCCGGTCAACTGCTCGGCGCGGCGCACCCGGTAGCGCAGGGTGTTGGGGTGGATGTGCAGGGCGTCCGCGGCCACCCGGACCTCGCCGAGCGCGTCCAGCCAGGCCAGCACCGACTCGGCGAGCCGGGTGCCGTGCCGGCGGTCGTACGCGGTGAGCGCGGTCAGCCGCGGGTCGCGCAGGCCGGTGCGCTCCTGGAGCAGCGCGAGCATCTCGCTGACCAGCACCTCCGCCTGGACGTCGATCAGTGCCGCGACGTCGAGGTCCACGCCGCCGCGGCCCATCGCGTCCAGGATGCGGTCCGCCTGCGCGCGGGAGTCGGGGACCTGGGCCAGGCCGTCGACGGTCGAGCCGATCGCGGCGCGCAGCGGGACGCCCAGGTGCTCCCGGGCGGCCGCCACCACCTCGAAGGCCCAGTCGCGCACGGTGGTCATCGGCAGGCCGGGCGGCAGCTCGGGCAGCAGCACGTACACCCGGGACTCGATCGGGGCGAGCAGCGCGGTGCGGTGCCGGGCGGCGGTGTGCACCGAGATCAGGCCGGTGACGTCGGAGCGGTGCAGCACGTCGGTGGTGTGCGCGCTGTAGGCCAGCACGGTGGCCGGGCGGCGCAGGTCCAGGCCGAGGTGGGTGGCGAGCGACTGGGGGCCGGTGGAGCCCTCCAGCAGGCCGGTCAGCAGCGTCTGGGTGAGCCGGACGTCGGCGGACAGCTCCCGGCGGCGGCGCACCAGCTGGGCGGCCGCGACCCGGGCGGCGCCGACCAGGGACTGCTCGGCCAGCGGGGCCAGCGGCTGGGCACCCTCCTGCACCCAGATGGTGCCGAGCGGCTGCGCCCCGGCCCGGATGCCGACCGCGAGGCGGCGGCGCAGGCCCAGCTCGGGGTGCGGCTCGACCGCGATCGGGGTGTCCGAGCTGCGCAGGTGCTGGAAGATGCCCCACTCGCGGAGCTTGGACAGGTACGGCTCCGGGCCCTGCCAGCCGAGGATGGACAGCCGGCGCAGGTCGTCGACCTCGTCGGAGTCGGAGGAGCGGGAGTAGGCCAGCACCCGGCTGGAGGTGTCCTCGATCGAGACGATGCCGTTGGTGAGGACGGCGACGGTCTGGGCGAGGGAGAAGAGGTCGCCCGCGTTGGGTTCGGGGGCGCCGGGGGCGTCCGGGGCGTCCGGGCCGGCGATGATCGCCCGGGCCAGCGAGTCGAGGTGCTCCCAGCGGGTCTCGCGGCGCACCGAGAGCAGGGCGACGCCCGCGTCGGTGGCGGCCTCGCGCAGCGCGTCGGCCTGGCCGGGGCCGTCCAGCTTCACCGCGACGGCGGCGGCCCCGGCCCGGCCGGCCGCGCGAAGGGCGGGCAGGGCGGCGCGGCCGCGGGCGCCGATCGCGAGCACCAGCTCGCCGGGGCCGGCGGTCGGCGGGTCCTCCGGGTCGAGGATCGCGACGTCGCGCACCGGGACGTCCAGGCCCAGCGGGGCGGCCTGCAGCTCGACCAGCGGTTCGCCGAGGGACATCAGGAGTTGACGGAGCGGCAGGCCGGGGGTGGTCACGCCGGTCCTCCTTCATCCGCTCGGACAACGTTTCGCGGTCGATTTTAGCCGGACGGACAGAGATTCGGCGTGGCCGCCGGACCGCGGCCCGGCGCGCGGGCGCGCCGGGGCCCGCCGACGGGCACCGGCGTGCGAGCCGCCTTCGCGGGCCGGGGGCGTGAGCCCGGAGGCGCGAGGTGGCGCGAGGTGGTGTGAAAGGTGGGGCGAACGGGGACGGTTCGTGACCGCGGCGTGACCGACTTCGTCGGGCCGGACAACGCCGTACGGGGGAATTTAGCCGCGCGGCCAATCAAGTCGCCCGGTGGCCAGGAATAGCGTTCGTGCTGTGGTCGGCGTGCAACCCGCGCCGGCAATCCCCCCGCACTGAACGAAGGAGAGCGTGCGCTCTATGGACGCTGTGACCCAGGTCCCCGCGCCGGTGAACGAGCCGGTCCACAGCTACGCCCCCGGGAGCCCGGAACGGGCCCGTCTGGAGGCCAAGCTGAAGGAGCTGGGCGGCCAGGAGCCGGTCCAGCTGACCATGACGATCAACGGTGAGCGCCGGATGGGCGGCGGCACCGAGATCCACGTCGTCCAGCCGCACAACCACGCGGCTCGGCTCGGCACCCTGCGCAACGCCACCCAGGCCGACGCGCAGGAGGCCATCGACACTGCCCTGGCCGCAGCCGAGGCCTGGCAGGCGCTCTCCTTCGACTCCCGCGCCGCGATCTTCCTCAAGGCCGCCGACCTGCTGGCCGGCCCCTGGCGCGAGACCCTGGCCGCCGCCACCATGCTCGGCCAGTCCAAGACCGCGCAGCAGGCCGAGATCGACACCCCCTGCGAGCTGGTCGACTTCCTGCGCTTCAACGTGCACTTCGCCCGCCAGATCATGGCCGAGCAGCCGATCTCCTCGGACGGCGTGTGGAACCGCAGCGACCACCGCCCGCTCGAGGGCTTCGTCTACGCGATCACCCCGTTCAACTTCACCGCGATCGCCGGCAACCTGCCGACCGCGCCCGCGCTGATGGGCAACGTGGTGCTGTGGAAGCCGTCCCCGACCCAGCAGTTCTCCGCGCACCTGCTGATGCAGCTGCTGGAGGAGGCCGGCCTGCCCAAGGGCGTCATCAACATGGTGACCGGCGACGGCCTGGCCGTCTCCGAGGTCGCGCTCAAGCACCCGGCGCTGGCCGGCATCCACTTCACCGGCTCGACCGCCACCTTCCAGCACCTGTGGCGCGAGGTCGGCACCAACATCTCCGGCTACCGCACCTACCCGCGGATCGTCGGCGAGACCGGCGGCAAGGACTTCCTGGTCGCCCACCCGTCCGCCGACCCGAAGGTCCTGAAGACCGCGATGACCCGCGGCGCCTTCGAGTTCCAGGGCCAGAAGTGCTCGGCGCTGTCGCGGGCCTACGTCCCGGCCTCGCTCTGGGCCGGCCTCAAGGACGAGTTCGCCGCCGAGGTCGACGGCCTCACCATGGGCGACGTCAGCGACCTGTCCAACTTCATGTCGGCCGTCATCGACGAGCGCTCCTTCGCCAAGAACAAGGCCGCGATCGACCGCGCCCAGGCCGACCCGCAGGTCGAGGTCCTCGCCGGCGGCACCTACGACGACTCGGTCGGCTACTTCGTCCGCCCGACCGTCCTGGTCTGCCAGGACCCGGCCGCCGAGTACTTCAAGGACGAGTACTTCGGCCCGATCCTGGCCGTGTACGTCTACGAGGACGAGAAGTACGAGGAGATGCTGACCCAGATGGAGTCGGTGTCCCCGTACGGCCTGACCGGCTCGATCATCTCCCAGGACCGCGCCGCGGCCCAGGACGCGATGCACAAGCTGCGCTTCGCCGCCGGCAACTTCTACATCAACGACAAGCCGACCGGCGCCGTCGTCGGCCAGCAGCCCTTCGGCGGCGGCCGGGCCTCGGGCACCAACGACAAGGCCGGCGCCAAGCAGAACCTGGCGCGCTGGACCTCGACCCGCTCGGTCAAGGAGACCTTCGTCCCGCCGACGGACTACCGCTACCCGCACATGGGCTGACCAGCCCCCCTGACCAGCCGGCTCGTCCCGTAGCCACCGGTCACCCGCGACGCCCGGTCCCGCAGCCGGGCGCCGCCTCCCGGGGCGGCGGTGCCCCATCCCCGCACCGCCGCCCCGGCCCTTTCTGCCATCCTTAAGAAGCACCAGCTCCAGGAGTCACGATGCTCCGTTCCGCCCTTCTCGCGGCCTCCCGGTCCCCGCAGGTCCGCACCGTGGTCGAGAAGTTCCCGCCGACCCACGCGATAGTCGAGCGCTTCGTCGCCGGTGACGTCCTCGACGACGCCGTCACCGCCACCGACGACCTGATCGCCACCGGTCGCAAGGTCACCCTCGACCACCTCGGCGAGGACACCCAGGACGCCGCCCAGGCCGCCGGCACCGCCGAGGCCTACGAGCACCTGCTCAAGGCCCTCAAGGACACCGGCCTCGCGGCCGGCGCCGAGGTGTCGGTCAAGCTGTCGGCCGTCGGCCAGTTCCTCCCGGTGGACGGCGAGAAGATCGCGCTGGAGAACGCCCGCCGCATCTGCGAGGCCGCCGCCGAGGCCGGCACCACGGTGACCCTCGACATGGAGGACCACACCACCACCGACTCCACCCTCGCCATCGCGCGGGAGCTGCGGGCGGACTTCCCGTGGCTGGGCGTCGTGCTCCAGGCCTACCTGCGCCGCACCGAGGCCGACTGCCGCGACTTCTCCGGCGCCGGCTCGCGCGTGCGCCTGTGCAAGGGCGCCTACAAGGAGCCCGAGTCGGTCGCCTTCCAGGGCAAGCACGAGGTCGACCTCGCGTACGTCCGGGCCCTGAAGGTCCTGATGGCGGGCGAGGGCTACCCGATGATCGCCTCGCACGACCCCAACATGATCAAGATCGCCGGCCAGCTGGCCCAGTGGAACGGCCGCAAGCGGGACTCCTTCGAGTACCAGATGCTGTTCGGCATCCGCCCCGAGGAGCAGCTGCGCCTCGCCGCCGAGGGCAACACCATGCGGGTCTACCTCCCGTACGGCCAGGAGTGGTACGGCTACTTCATGCGCCGCCTCGCCGAGCGCCCCGCCAACCTGACCTTCTTCCTGCGCGCCATGGCCACCCGCGGCTGACCCGGCGCCCCAGGCCACGGCCCGCACCCCTGACGGGGGGTGCGGGCCGTCGCGCGTTGTCGACGTCAGAGGAACGGCTTCGTGTCGAGGTCGAAGTCGAACGGGGCAGGGAGCGCGAGCGGTTCGCCGAAGGCGGCGAGGTGCACCTCGGTGTACTCGTCGCGGTGCGGCTTGGCGAACAGACTGACCTGGGACTTCTCGCGGTCGATGAGGAGGTAGAGCGGGATGCCGGCCCGGGCGTAGCAGTGGCGCTTGGCGATGCGGTCCTGGTCGGGCTTGGCGGAGGTCACTTCCGCGACCATGGCGACGCCGTCCGGTTCCATCCAGGACGGTGCGCCCCGGAAGAGGCGGAGTTCCTCGGGAGCGAATGTGACGTCCGGGATGACGTGGTTCTTCGGACAGAGACCGCCGCTCACGAGGCGGAGGCCCTTGCCTCCGGAAACGCTCATATCGGTCTTGGAGCGCCGGATCACCTGCTTGAGCAGGTGGTTGATGTAGTCCTCGTGATCGCCGTCCGGCGGTGGTGCCACGATGATCTCTCCCTCGACGAGCTCGGCCCGGAAGCCTTCGGGGGAGTGCAGGCTCAGGAAGCTCTCCAGCAGGATGTCCGCCTGCGATGGGGAGCCCGTGATCGGTTGCTCATGCGCCACAGCACTCATGATGCCCCTCCTTCAGGTGGCCGTCACGCTACTGCGGTCCCGGAACGGGTTATGCCGCATATGGCATGGTTTCACCCGATGGTGTGAGTTTAAGTAGGACCTAGGATCTTCCTGCTGGTGAACTGGCTTTTCGAGTGGAGGAGTTGGGGATGCTGAAGGCTTTCGCGGAGCTGTCGACGCCGTTGGTGGCGGATGCCTGTGTGCGGCTCGGGGTGGGGGTGCGGGTGGCGCCGGCGGGGGTGGGGGCGGTGGTGGCCGGGGCCCGGGTGGCGGGGCGGGTGCTGCCGGTGCGGCACTACGGGAGCGTGGACGTGTTCCTGGAGGCGTACGGGGCGGCCCGGGACGGGGACGTGCTGGTGGTCGACAACGGCGGGCGGACCGACGAGGCCTGTATCGGGGACCTCGCGGTGCTGGAGGCGCGGGCCGCCGGGGTGGCCGGGATCGTGGTGTGGGGGCTGCACCGGGACACCCCCGAGCTGCGGGAGATCGGGCTGCCGGTGTTCAGCTACGGGGCGCTGCCGCTCGGCCCGGTGCGGTTGGACGACCGGGAGCCGGCGGCGCTGCTGACGGCCAAGTTCGGGCCGCACCCGGTGAGCGCGGAGGACGTGGTGTTCGCCGACCCGGACGGGGTGCTGTTCGTGCCCGGCGACCGGGTCGCGGAGGTGCTGGAGACGGCCGGCGGGATCGCCCGGACCGAGCGCGCGCAGGCCGCCCGGATCGCCTCCGGGGACACGCTGCGCCGGCAGACCTCCTTCGAGGAGTACCTGGAGCGGCGCGCCGCCGACCCGGCGTACAGCTTCCGGCGGCACCTGCGGCGGATCGGCGGGGCGATCGAGGAGTAGGAGCAGGAGTAAAGGCGTTACAGCTTCCGGTACATGACGTGCAGGCCGACGTAGCCGTCCACGGGGTGGTCGAAGGCCTCGGGGACGGTGCCGACGACCTCGAAGCCGAGCGACTCGTAGAGCCGCACGGCGTGGTGGTTGGTGGCGACCACGGCGTTGAACTGCATGGCGCGGAAGCCGGAGCGGCGGGCCCAGTCGAGGGTGTACTCGACCAGGGCCCGCCCGATCCCCCGGCCGTGGTGGGCCGGGTCGACCAGGTAGCTGGCGCTGGCCACGTGCGAGCCGTTGCCGGGGCGGTTGCGGTTCATGGTGGCGGTGCCGAGGATCCGCCCGTCCCCGTCCACCGCGACCACCGTGCGGTCCGGGGCGGCGAGCATCCACCACTCCCGGCCCAGCTCGGAGGACATGTCCAGGGGGTAGGGGAAGGTCTCGCCGGCGGCGACGACGGTGTGGAAGAACGGCCAGATGTCCGGCCAGTCCTCGGGGACGGCTTCGCGGATGCGGACGGGAGCGGGCACGGGCGCGGGCGTGGGCAGGGGCATCGGACCAGGATGATGCTCGAGGGGTGGGCGGGCCAGCGGTTTTCGGTCGGAGCGGCCGGTCAACCGCCGAGGACGGCCTTCTCGACCAGGGCGGCGGTGTGCGCCTGGCCGGTGGCGTTGGGGTGCACCACGGCGTACTCGAGGGGGAGGACGCTGGTCAGCACGCCGTCCAGCCAGTGGTCGGCGTCGCAGACGCTGTGGCCGGCGCTGGCGGGGTAGAGGTCCACGAAGGTGTCGCCGTGGGCGGCGGTGCTCCGGGCGACGAGCGCGTTGAGCGGTTCCACGATCGCGGTGCGGGCCCAGACGAGGTCGCCGCCGGTGAAGGTGCCGAACTGCAGGAGGTTGCCGAACTGGCAGAGCCCGGCGTTCTCGGGGACGAGGTGCGGGTAGCCGACGGTGAGGATCCTGGCGGACGGGGCCTTGGCGTGCAGCGCGGTCAGCATCCGGTCGTAGCCGTTGCGCAGCCGGGCGAAGCGGTCGGGCAGGCCCGCGTCGAACTTGTCCTTGCAGGGCGTGCCCCGGCCGAGCTGGACGGCGCCGAGTTCGATGCAGCTCTTGAGGATCTCGGCGAAGCCGAGGTCGTTGCCGCCGATCCCGACGGTGACCAGCCCGGTGGCCGGGTCGACGGCGTCGATCTGCGGCGGGACGGGCGGGTAGGGGCCGTTCGGGTCGGTGCCGAGCGGCGGGAGCGGGCGGCCGAGCGGGGCCTGCGCGGTCACGTCGACGCCGTCGGTGGTGGCGCCGCTGCAGCTGACGTTCCGCAGGTCGGCCAGGGAGCCGAGGTCGCGGCGGATGATCTCGGGGTAGGAGTCGACGGTCCGGGCGCAGCCGTCGCGGGGCGCGGTCTCGTCGCCGGTGGCCTCGATGACCCCGGCGGTGTAGGAGTCGCCGAGGGCCGTCCAGCTCAGTGCGCCGGCGCGGGTGCCCGGCTGGGCGGCGGCCTGGGAGGTGGTCGGGGTGATCAGCCCGGCGGCGAGCACGGTGGCGGTGCCGGCGACGGCGAGGCGGGACAGGAAGCGTGGCACGGCTCTCCTCCTGGGGATAGGGGGAGAGTGCGGTTTCACCCTCCTGAGAGTCAATCGAGTCGCTCTGTGGACGACTTGATGCCTCGGGAGGGTGAAACCACGGGCGGGACGGTGACGCCGGGTGTCAGAGCGTCGCGGCGGCGGGCTCGATCATCGCCCGCGCGGTCTTGCCGTCGACGTACTCGCCGAGCGCCGTCATCTCCCACTCGCCGCCCGGGCGGCGGACCAGCTTGCACATCATCACACCGGTGTGGGGCTCGGAGTTGGTGAGGTCGAAGCGGACCAGCTCCTCCTCCGTCCGGGCGTCCAGCAGGCGGCAGTAGGCGTCGCGCACCTCGGTGAACCTCTGGCCGGAGAAGGAGTTCACGACGAAGACCAGCGCGTGGACCTCGGCCGGCAGGCCCTCCAGGTGGACGGTGATCGCCTCGTCGTCGCCGCCCTCGCCGCCGACCAGGTTGTCGCCGGAGTGGGAGATCGCGCCGTTGAAGATGCTCAGCTTCATGAACCAGGCCGTCTCCAGCCGCTTGTGGCGGGCGTCGAAGGCGAGGCAGGAGGCGTCCAGGTCGATGTCGCGGCCGCGGGCGGCGGACTTCCAGCCGAGGGCCATCCGGACGGAGGAGAGGAAGGGGCGGCCGTTCTTGACCAGGGAGACCGAGCTGCCCTTGACCAGGTTGACCCGGCCCTTGTCCAGGGTGACCTTGCCGGGGGCGGCCGGGGCCGGGGGCGCGGCGGGCGCCGGGGGAGCCGCGGGCGGAGCCGGGACGGCGGTCTGGCCGGTGGCGAGGGCGATCCGCGGGTCGATCGGGGAGGCCGCCGGTGCGGGCGCCGCGGTCGGCGGGGCCGGGAGCTGGATGGTCCGGTCCATCGGGGCCGGCGGTACGGGCGGTGCGGCCGCCGCCACCGGGGCGGCGGGCGCGGGGGCCGGGGAGTCGTCGACGGTGACGCCGAAGTCGGTGGCGATGCCCGCGAGGCCGTCGGCGTAGCCCTGGCCGACCGCGCGCACCTTCCAGGCGCCGCCCCGCTGGTAGACCTCGACCACGATGAGCGCGGTCTCCAGGCCCAGCCGGGGCGGGGTGAAGGTGACCAGCACCTCGCCGGTGTCGGCGTCGCGGACGGTGGCGGTGGGCTCCGTCCCGGCGAAGGTGGAGACCTGGTCGGCGGGGCTCGCGGTGACCACGATCTTGGTGATGCCGGCCGGGACGGCCCGGGTGTCGACGGTGATCGCGTCGGGGGTGCCGGCGGAGGCCGGGCGGTGGCTGACGCCGGGGCCGTTCGGGGCGTTGAAGAAGACGAAGTCGTCGTCCGAGCGGACCTTTCCGGCATCGGTCAGCAGCAGGCCGGAGACGTCCAGCGCCTTGGGCGCGGTGACCTCGACGGTCACTCGCGCGGCGGTCAGCGGTGCGTTGCCGCCTTGGGTCAGGACGGTGGGCACGGACTCCTCCTCGGGTGCGGAACGGCGGCCCGGCCGGGGCCGTTGGGGGCGCCGGGCCGGGTGCTGCCCACAGTAACGAACGAGGGTGCGGGGATGCGCCCGTCCGGCGGGCCCGGCTGTCGGATCGTCGGACGATCGTCCGCTGTGGGCCGTCGGCGGCTCAGCGGGCCGCGGCGGTCGGGGTCGCGGCCGGGGTGGTGGCCGGTGCGGCGAGCGGGGTGGCGGCCGGGGTGCCGGGCGCGTACGGCTCGGCGGACGGCGGCGGCGGAGGCGGGCCGAAGGAGCCGAGTGCCGCGACCGCGCGGGGGCGGTCGAGGGCGAAGGCGGAGACGCTCCAGCTCTCCGCCGGGGCCGACTTGCGCACCACGGCGGACGGGTCGGCCGCCGGACGGGCGCCGCGGACGCCGAAGGTGTAGCGGCCGGGCCGGACGTCGGTGCCGGGCGGCGTGGTGAAGCGGTAGACGAGGGTGCCGCGCTCCTGCTGGACGGTCACCACGGCGCCCGGCAGGTCGGTCCAGGCGGAGCCGGGGCCGGGGGCCGACTCGCCCGGGACGAGCCGGAACTCGGCCTGGAACGCGGTGACCGGCTCGGTGGCCGCGAGGGTGAGCTGGTGGCGCAGGCCGTCGCGGCCCAGCGGGGAGACCCGGGCGGCGCCGGTCAGCGCGTGGTCGGTGCCCGCGCTGTCGTCGGTGCCATCGGTGCCGTCGGTGTCCGGGGTGTCGCCGGTGTCCGCCGCGCCGTCGGTGTCCGGGACGGGCAGGGCGGGCGGCGGCGCCGGGCGGCCAGGGGTGGGCGGGCCGAAGCCGGGCTGCTTGGCGCCCGGGGCCGGGACGGAGACGGAAGGAGAGGGCGAGGGGCCGGCCGGGGCCGTGGCGCCGAGCAGCCCGGCCTCGGTGCCCGCGAGCTGGGTGCCTGAGGCGGGTGCGTCCTGCCCGGCCGAGGCCTGGCCGCCGGTCTGGGGTGCGCCCGGGACCGTCGCGCGGGGCGCGGGCGGGGAGGCGGCGACCGGGGGGTCCACCGAGCGGTGCGTGGACGGGTGCGTCGAGGGCCGGTTCGCGGCGGGGGAGGACGACGGGCCGTCGGTCGGGGTCTGCGCCGAGACCGCCTCGGCCTCCTCGGTGGCGGCCGGCGTGGGCGGCGGGGTGCTGCCGACCCGGGCGACGCCGGCCCGGCGGCCGATCCCCTGCTGTTCGTTGAGCAGCAGGGTGGTCGCGATGCTGATGCCGACCACGGTGGACATCGCCATCGCGGCGCCGGAGAAGCGCAGGGTGGGCAGCCGGAACAGGCCGCCGAACGGGCGCGGCCGCCCGTGCCGGCCCTGCCGTGCGGGCTCGTGCTGCACGTCCCGCGCGGTGTCCTCGCGCACAGCCACCGGACCCCTCCCTCCCCGAAGCCGCCGTCGCGTCGCCGTATTCTCCCACGCGCCGCCGCCGGGCCCGGCTCCGGCCGCGGAGGGCCGGTTCCACGCGGGCCCGCGTGGGGAGAGGGGAGAGCGTACCAGCGGGCGGCCGCGGCCCGGTCGCACCCCCTCCACTTCGCGGACATCCTCGCGCCACACGGAAGTTGACGCTCCGTCTGATAAGCGTCGGCAGGGGAAGGAAGGCCCGGCCGGGGGTTATTGCAACCCCCTTGCAACCCTTGCCCGCCGTACCGGGCGTGACGCAGGCTGAGGGCATCCCACGCCGTCCCGGAGAGACCGTCATGCCGTCCGACCCGCTGTCCGCAGCCTCCAGTGCACCCCTCGCCGCCACCCCCACGGGCGGCGATGGGGAGGTCTCCACCGCCGCTCCGGCGGCGGTGGAGGAGGTGCTGATCCTGCGGATCTCGCTGGGCGAGGAGGTGGTCGGCGAGGTGCGCACCCGGTTCCGGTTCACCGCCGCGCGCCCGTACGAGGTGCTGCTGACCTTCCACCTGGGGCGGCCGGACGAGGCGGACTGGGTGTTCTCGCGCGAACTGCTGCGCGACGGCCTGCGCGCGCTGAGCGGCCAGGGCGACGTCAAACTGTGGCCGGCGTACTGCCCGTGCCACGGCTCGACGCTGCACCTGGCGCTCGAATCCCCGCACGGCAGCGCGCTGCTGGAGGCCTCCAAGCCCCGGGTGCAGGCCTGGCTGGACCGCACCTACGCGCTGGTCTCCGAGCACCAGGAGCGCCACTGCGGCCCCACCGACGCCGAGCTGGCCGCGCTGCTCGCCGAGGGCTGAGGCTCCGCCCCCGGAAGCCGGGACAGACCGTCAGCGGCGCTCCGGCGGCCCGGCGGCGCACGGCGGCGCGAGGGGCGGCGCGCCGGGCAACCGGGCCGTCCCCGCCGCCAGCGCGGCCCGCAGCAGCCGGACGGCCGGGGCCGAGGAGGCGGGCAGCAGGTCGTACGGGTCGTCCGGCCCGTCCACGCTGACCAGCACCGACTCGGCGATCCGGTACGGCCGGTGGGCCAGCAGCCCGCCCAGGTAGCGGCGCAGCCGGGACAGCTCGGCGCGGACCGTCACCGTCCGGCCCGCGTCGCCGAACAGCGCCTCGGCGAGCTGGGCGGCGGTGCTGCCCTCGCGTCCGGTGGCGAGCAGGAGCAGCAGTTCGGCGTGGCGCGGGCTGAGCGGGTGCGACCAGCTGTCGGCCGCGCCCCGGACGGACAGCTCGGGGCGGTCCGGGCGGCGCAGGTCGAGCCGCAGGTGGGCGCCCTCGGCCTGTTCGGCGGTCACCGTGCCGGAGCCGTCCTCCTCGGGCGGCCGGACCGGGCGCACCAGCCAGCCGTCGGCGAGCGGCTCCAG
This sequence comes from Kitasatospora sp. NPDC056273, assembly GCF_042268845.1. Classification (NCBI taxonomy): domain Bacteria; kingdom Bacillati; phylum Actinomycetota; class Actinomycetes; order Kitasatosporales; family Streptomycetaceae; genus Kitasatospora; species Kitasatospora sp. NPDC056273. The sequence continues at coordinate 270,840 of NZ_JBHJSJ010000002.1, forward strand.
CGCGCACTCGCCGAGGCCGGGCACCCAGTGCACGGTGGCCGGGGTCCAGCCCTCGCTGGGCACCCGCAGCCGGCTGGGCGGCGGCAGCCCGGCGGCGGCGGCGGTCCAGCCGGCCGCGTCGACCACCAGCGCCGGGCCGCCGACCCGGGCGAGCAGCGGGGCGGCCAGGGCGCGCAGCTGGTGCAGCGCCTCCAGCCGGTGGGCGCGCAGCTCGGCCTCGGCGAGCCGGGCGGCGGTGGCGGTGAGCTGGATCAGGAACGGGCGGACGCTGTGCGCCGGGCCGCTCAGGTTGATGGCGCCGACCAGCCGTCCGGTCCCGGGGTCGCGCACCGGCGCGGCCACGCAGGTCCAGGCGTGGTGGCTGCGCAGGTAGTGCTCGGCGGAGTGGACGTGCATCGGGCGCCGGGCGCGCAGCGCGACCGCGATGCCGTTGGTGCCGACGCTCTCCTCGATCCAGCGGGCGCCGGTGATGAAGCCGATCCGGTCGGCGCTGCGGCGCAGGCCGCGCTCGCCCTCCTGCCAGAGCACGTGGCCCTCGGCGTCGGCGACGGCCAGCAGCAGCGGGGCCGCTCCGCCCACCTCCAGCAGGGTCTCGCGCAGCACCGGCAGGACGGCGTCGAGTCCGCTGGTGCGGCGGCGCTGTTCGATTTCGCCGGGGCCCAGCAGGACGGCGGCGGCGCCGGTGTCGGGGTCGAGGCCGAGGCGGCGCAGCCGGGCCCAGGAGTCGCCGATCTCGGGGCGGGGTTCGAGCAGGCCGGGGCCGCCGGTCTCCTCGGTGAGGGCGGGAACGGCCAGTTCCCGGGCGGCGGCGTCGGCGAGGGTGCGGTCGTGGACCTTGGCCAGCTCCGACGCGGTCGGCGGGGTGCGGCGCTCGGGTCGTCGGGACTGCCGTCCGGTCTGCCGCACTCGCTTCGCTCCTCGCCGCCGTTCGAGGACGCGTCGGGGCCGACGCGCTGACGAAAGCGTACGGGGGCGGTGGGCCGCTGGGGACGGGGTCGGGCAAGTCGGCATACCGGGCGGTACGGAACGCGGGCCCGCGCTCCGTACCGCCGTACCGCCTGACGGCCGGACGGGGTCAGCGCTGCGCGCCGGAGCCCTGCTGGGCCGCCTCCACGGTGTGGTGCAGGTCGGCGCCGGCCTCCAGGGCGGCGCCGGTGCTCAGCGCCAGGCAGGCGGCCAGGGCCACGGCGGCGGCCCGCAGCCAGGTGCCGGGGGCGGTGGCCGGGCGGGGCTGGAGCAGTGCGGCGACCCGGCGCGGGACCGGGCCGGAGTGGGCGGCGGCGACCAGCCGGGGGCGGGCCGGCCAGGGGGAGCGGCTCGCGGCCAGGGCGGCCCGGCCGACCGCGCGGGCGGTGACGGCGCGGTCGCCGACCCGGGCGGCGGCCACCTCGTCGGCCCAGCGCTCCAGGTGGTAGCCGAGGGGCGCGCGCAGCGGGCGGAGAGCCGGGTGGACGTCGGCGGCGTGCTCGGCGAGGGCGAGGAAGAGGTGGTGGCGGGCGGTCAGGTGGGCCCGTTCGTGGGCGAGCAGGGCGGAGCGCTCGGGGCCGCTGAGGGCGCGCAGCATGCCGGAGGTGACCACGATCCGGCCGGGCTCGCCCGGTCGGCCGGGGCGGCCCAGGCGGCCGGGCAGGGCGAAGGCGTCGGCGCACTCGTCGTCGAGGACGGTGAGCGGGTGGTCGGCGGGCCGCAGCAGGGCGGCGGGCCGGAGGAGCGCCGCCGGCCATGCCGGGGGGCGTGACCGGCGCACGGAGGCGCGCTGGGGGCGCGTGTCCGGATGCTGGGCGGGGGAAGGTCCACGGTCCGGACGGGGGCCGTCGGAGGGCTCCGTGCGGTGCGCGTCGGCCGGGAGCGCGGCCCGGGCGGCGCGCAGCTCCCGCAGCCGTCGGCGGGCGGTGCGCACCGCCAGGGCGCCGAGCGCGAGGAGGGCCAGGGCGGCCAGCGCGGCCGGGAACGGCGCGTCGGGCGCGGCAGCGGTGAGCCAGGGCAGCGAGAGGTGGCCGAGGGCGGCGACCGGCGGGAGCTGGAGCAGTCCGGCGGCGGCCAGCAGGCCGAGCGAGCAGAGGGTGCCGCCGGCCAGGACGGCGGCGCTGCCGGCCAGCATCCAGGCGGCGGCCCGCGGCGGCAGCGCATCGGCGAGGCGGCGGGCCAGCGGGGCGGCCAGGAAGGGCAGCAGCAGGGGGACCCAGACGGCGAGCATCATCGGCCCGCCGTTCCCGGTGTCTGAGCCCCGGGGTTGCCGTCGCCGAGGAGGTCGCGCAGCAGCTGCTCGTCCTCGGCGGAGAGGTCGGAGACGAAGCGGGCGAGCACGGTGGAGCGGTCGGTCTCGCGGCCGAGCTCGGTGTGCATCCGGCGGGCGGCGAGCCCGGCGGTGTCCTGGACGGTCGGGGTGTAGGCGTAGGCGCGGCCGGCCCGGGTGCGCTCGACCGTCCCCTTGTCGAACAGCCGGGCCAGGATCGTCGCGATGGTGGTGCGGGCGAGGTCCCCGCCGAGCGCGGCCTGGACGTCCTGCGGCGTCATCGGCTGCCGGGCGGACCAGAGGGCGGCCAGCACCTCGGCCTCCAGCTCCCCGGCGGGCCGGCGGGCGGACGGTACGTCGGGCATGGCGGCGCTTCCTCCAAGTATCGTCTACAGTCGTGTAGACCGTCTACGCAACTGTAGACGGTCCGGGCGGGTTCGGTGCGAACCGCCCTCCAACGTACGGGAGGTCCGTCGGCCTTGCTCCAGTTCCTCGCCGATCCGGCCGTTCACCTCGCGGTGAACCCGCTGGACGCGTCCTCACTGCTCGCCGCCTTCGGCGCGCTCGGCATCGCCGTCGTGCTGTTCGCCGAGACCGGGCTGCTGGTGGGCTTCTTCCTGCCCGGCGACTCGCTGCTGTTCACCGCGGGGCTGCTCTGCGTGCCCGGCGCCACCAAGGGCCCGCAGCTGCACCTGTGGCAGGTGCTGCCCGCCGCCCTGGTCGGCGCGCTCGTCGGCGCCCAGGTCGGCTACCTGATCGGCCGGCGCGGCGGCCGGGCGCTGCTCGGCCGGACCAGGCGCAAGAGCCTGCTGGAGGGCGTGGCGCGGGCCGAGGAGCTGCTCGCCAAGTACGGCCACGGCAAGGCGATCGTGCTCGCCCGGTTCATCCCGGTGGTCCGAACGGTGCTGAATCCGCTCTGCGGCGTGCTCGACGTGCCGGTCCGCTCGTTCACCCTGTGGCAGGTGGTCGGAGGCGTGGTCTGGACGGTCGGCGTGGTGTTCGCCGGGTACGGGCTGGGCTCGTCCATCCCCGGCATCGACCAGTACCTGCTGCCGATCATCGGTCTGGTAGTAGTTGTCTCCGTGCTCCCTATTGTTCTCGAACTGTTCCGCGCCCGTAAGGCGCGACGTCACGGAGGTGACATGTGACGCCCTCCAGGGCGCTCGCCGTGTACGACGGCAGCGGAATCGACGGCGGCCTGTACACCCGGGTCAACGGCTGGGCGCAGTCGGCGCCGCACTGGCTGGACGAGCTGATCAAGGTCTGGTCGGCGCTCGGGCTCGGGCTGTTCGCGGTCTTCATGCTCTACGCCTGGTGGCGGGCGCGCGGCGCGGACTCGGCCGTGATGGCCAGGGTGCTCGCCTCGCCGGTGATCGTGGTCGTCGCCTACGGCGTCAACTCGGTGTTCAAGGGCGCGGTCGAGGAACTCCGGCCGTGCGCGCAGATCCCCGGCAGCGTCTCGCTGGAGACCTGCCCGGGCACCGGGGACTGGTCCTTCCCGAGCAACCACTCGGTGATCGCCTTCGCCGCCGCGACCGCGCTCTGGTTCGTCAACCGGCGGCTCGGCCTGGTGGCCGGCCTGTTCGCGGTGCTGATGGCCGCCTCCCGGGTCTGGGTCGGCGTGCACTACCCGCACGACGTGGCGGTGGGCGCGCTGGTCGGGCTGCTGGCCGCGGCGGTGCTGGCGCCGCTCGCCGGGCGCTGCGGGCCGTTGGTGGACCGGATGCGGGCGGGCGCGCTGCGGCCGCTGCTCGGACCGGGGCAGCCGCCGGTCGTGGCCCGCGGGTACGCGTCGTACGAGTCCCGGCAGCGCTGAGCCGGACTTCCGCCCCTGCCCCTTGTCCGGTCTCGGACGGCGGGTGGAGCATGTGAGCCGGGCGTGGAGCCTCCTTCGGGGGGCGCCCGCCCGGCTCAGTCGTGCTCGGGCGCGCGGGCGCCGGGCGTGCCAGCGGAGGGAGTGCCGAATGCCGTACCGACTCGACATCACGCAGGGGGACTGGCCGGGCGACCTGCTGCACAAGGGCGTCGAGGGGCTGTTGGCCGAGGCCATGGTGCTCACCCTCGCCACCGCGGGCCACGAGCACGGCCCGCACGCCAACCTGGCCTTCTTCGCGTACGACGACGACCTCGTCCTCTACTTCGTCAGCGAGCGCTCCACCCGGCACAGCCACCACCTGGCCGAGGAGGCCCGGGCCGCCGCCACCGTCTTCCTGCCGCCGCCGGTCTTCGGCGAGCAGCTGCGCGGCCTCCAGCTGACCGGCAGCGCGAGCGAGGCCTGGGGGCGGCAGGCCGAGGCGGCGCTGGCCGCCTACCAGGGGCGCTACCCGGTCTTCGCGCGGGACGAGGAGGTCCGGCGGCAGTTCCTGACCGGGGGCGGGGCGGCGGCGCTGTACCGGTTCCAGGTGGAGGAGCTGACGGCGGTGGACGAGCCGAACTTCGGGCGGCGCAACTACCTGCGGGCCCGGGTGGTGCGGTCGTAGCCGCCGCGGCGGCCTCGGGGCGGCCGACGGGTTGTCTGTACAACTTCCCAGGTGGTTCATCTGCGGGACGGCGTCCCGACGCCCCTCGGACACCCGGGCGCACCAGCCTGGACGCATGAGAGTCATCGTCGTAGGAGCAGGCGTCCTGGGCAGCATGCACGCCTGGCAGGCCGTCGAACGCGGCCACGAGGTCGTCCACCTGGAGCGCGAGACCGAGGCGCGCGGCGCCTCGGTGCGCAACTTCGGCCTGGTCTGGGTCAGCGGCCGCGCGCAGGGCGAGGAACTGGACACCGCGCTGCGCGCCCGCGAACTGTGGGAGTCCATCGGCGCCCGCGTCCCGGACCTCGGCTTCCGGGCCAACGGATCGCTCACCGCGATCCGCACCGAGGCCGAACTCGCCGTCGCCGAACAGGCCCTGGCCCTGCCGGACGCCGCCGCCCGCGGCTACCGGCTGCTCGACCCGGACGAGACCCGCGCCGCCAACCCGGCCCTGCGCGGCAAGCTGCTCGGCGCCCTGTGGTGCGGGCGCGACGCCGCCGTCGAACCCCGCACCGCCCAGCCCGCGCTGCGCGCCGCCCTGGAGGCCACCGGCCGGTACACCTTCCTGCCCGGGCGCGAGGTGCGCGAGGTGGTCGGCGAGAACGCCGTCCGCGACGACCACGGCGACGTCCACACCGGCGACCTGGTCGTCCTCTGCACCGGCGCCTGGCTCGGCGGCCTGGTCCGCGAACTCGCCCCCGCCCTGCCGGTCCGCCGGGTGCGGCTCCAGATGATGCAGACCGACCCGCTCGGCGAGACCCTCACCACCTCCGTCGCCGACGGCGACAGCTTCCGCTACTACCCCGCCTTCGCCGGCACCGCCCTGGACCGGCTGCGCGAGACCCAGCCGCAGCCGCCCGTCGCCGCCGAGCACCGGATGCAGCTGCTGATGGTCCAGCGCCGCGACGGCGGCCTGACCATCGGCGACACCCACGAGTACGACCAGCCGTTCGGCTTCGACGTCGTCGAGGACCCGTACGACCACCTGGTCGGCGTCGTCGAGGACCTGCTCGGCCGCCCGATGCCGCGGATCCGCCGCCGCTGGGCCGGGGTGTACGCGCAGTGCGTCGACACCACCCGGGTCGTCCACCGCGAGCGCGTGCGCGACGGCGTCTGGCTGGTCACCGGCCCCGGCGGCCGCGGCATGACCTGCTCGCCCGCCATCGCCGAGACCACCGCCGACCTCGCCAACCTGTAAGGAGCGCCGCTGTGAGCAACACCGCTGTGAGCAACACCGCTGTGACCGATACCGCTGTGACCGCCGACATTCGCCTGGTCGTGCTCGACATGGCCGGCACCACCGTGGCCGACGACGGCCTCGTCGAGCAGGCCTTCACCGCGGCCGCCGCGGCGCTCGGTGTCGAGGCCGGCAGCCCGGAGTTCGACCCGATGCTGGCCCACGTCCGGGCCACCATGGGCGAGTCCAAGATCTCCGTCTTCCGGCACCTGTTCGGCGCGGAGGAGAAGGCCCAGCGGGCCAACACCGCCTTCGAGGCCGCCTACCACGACCTGGTCGACGCCGGGCACTGCGCCGCCCTGCCCGGCGCCGCCGAGGCCATCGCCGAACTGCGCGGCCAGGGCCGCAAGGTGGTCCTCACCACCGGCTTCTCCCGGGCCACCCAGGACCGCATCCTGGACGCCCTCGGCTGGCGGTCCGTCGCCGACCTGACCCTCTGCCCCGCCGAGGCCGGCCGCGGCCGCCCGTACCCCGACCTCGCGCTCACCGCCCTGCTGCGCACCGGCACCGACTCGGTCCGCCAGATCGCCGTCGCCGGCGACACCGGCTACGACATGCTGACCGGCACCCGGGCCGGCGCCCCGGTCGTCGCGGGCGTCCTCACCGGCGCCCACGACGAGGCCCGGCTGCGGGCCGACGGCGCCACCCACGTCCTCGGCTCGATCGCCGAACTGCCCGCGCTGCTGGGCTGATGCGGCGTTCCGCCCCGGGCGGCGGCCCGGGGCGGAACGGTGGGCTCAGGCGACCGGCCGGCTCAGGCGGACGACTCCTTCGGCCGGCGCACCGACCAGAGCAGGGTGCCGTCGATCAGGACGTTGCAGCCGAGGAACGCCAGCAGGTAGGCGGAGGAGTCGGCCTCGCCGGGGAGCTTGGGGGCGACCCGCCCGGCCGGGTCCATCCGGACGGTGATCACCTGGCCGCGCTTGAACCGGGGGGAGCTCTCCGTGAGCGGGCCGCCCGGCACGTCGTCGTTCAGCTCCGTGGAGGCCAGGCTGTACGCCCGCCCGGTGCCGTGGAGCGCGTCGGTGACCTTCTCGTCGACGACCACGGCCTGCACGGTCCGCCCCGAACCCAGGATCAGGTTCGCCCAGGCCTCGGTACCGGCCAGGTACGCGACGAAGCCGACGACGGAGATGCCCAGGCCCCAGGCGACCATGTTCTTCTGGAACCGGGGGTTGCTGTCGGCGTCGCGGCGCACGGCGAACGCGTACAGCACGATCAGCGGGTAGGCGAGCCCCACCACCGCGGCGAGGAACGAGTTGACGTAGACGTCCAGCGCGATGACGCCGACGAGCACCGCCGTGGTGACGGCGATGAGGGCCAGGGCCCCGCCGAGTCGGCGGGGCCCGCTCCGGGTGGTGCCCTGGTCGGGCTGGGTGGTCGTCACCCGAAGGCCTTCCGGATGTTGTCCTGCCGCTCGGGCGGCAGGGCGTTCGACGTCTCGTTCAGCGGGGGGTAGAAGGAGATCCCGCTGATGGCGGCGCCCACCAGGACCGACCAGCCGTCCCAGTAGTCCAGGTGCTGGGTGGAGAAGACGACGGCGAGCACGTGGGGGCTCCACGGGTGCGCGAACAGGGCCTCCAGCTGGCGGACGGTGGTGATGCCCGATCCCGGTAGGCCGTAGGCCGTCCCGGAGACGGGCACGGCCAGGTCGCGGACGGTCACGGCGGCCCGGCCGAGCGGGAAGTCGAGGACCTCGATGTCGGCGTCCGGCCAGGCGGTCGCGAGCTCCCGGGCGACGCGCTGGGGGTAGCCGCCCGGGGCGCCCTGCTCCTGCTCGCGCAGGTACAGGCTGAACACGCCCTGGACGATCTCGCCCTCCTCGGTCTGCACCAGGCAGTTGGAGACGTGCACCGCACCCTCGCGCAGCTGTGCCTGGAGGGCGAGCTCGGCGGAGACGGCGATGCCGAGCTTCTGCTCCGGACCGGCGTCGGTGAGCCCGTCGAGCCCGTCCACGATCCGGCTCATCCGGTCGCCCGGGTCCTCGGCCAGGTCGATGTCCGTGAACCCCTCGGGCAGGGAGAGCCAGACGGACGGCATGGTCGTATCAGTCATGTCCCACTCCCCAGACACCGGTGACGATCGCGCTGCCGCCGCCGAGCAGGGCGGGCAGGATCCGGCCCTTGCCGCTGCCGCCGATGGCGCCGCCGGCGCCGTTGAGCGCGGTGCCGCCGCCGGTGGTGTAGTTGATCGCGGCGCCCAGCCCCGGGCTCGGGCTGTCGGTGAAGAGGCCGGCCGCGGTGGGGGCCGTCAGCGCGACCCCGCTGGCCGCCTGCACGCCGTCGGAGACGTTCATCGCGGCGGCCTTGGAGAGCCCGAGCTTCATGGCGGGCTTCTCGATCGCGGTGGTGAAGATCGGGCTGGCTGGGTCCATCGCCCGGGCGGCGACGCGGATCTCCTTGGCGCCGGCGCTCACGGCCTTGGCCCCGCCCTCGGCGGCGCGGGCGCCCCGGAACGCGGTGACCCCGCCCTTGAGGAGGGCGCCTCCGGGCAGGGCCCCGAGGAGGTCGCCGGCCAGGGTGAGGTCGTTGCCGAGGTTGTCCCAGCTGGTCGGCATCAGGCCCTTGATGCCGTACTGCTTGGCGTGCAGGCCCGCCGCGCCGACGCTCAGCAGGATGGCGGGCAGGGCGAACGCGGGGCAGAAGATGGCCGCGACGCCGCAGATGCCGGAGGCCACCGTCAGGAGGTCCCCGCCGTGCTTGCTGAACCAGTCGCCGATCTTGCTGAGCATGCCCGGCTCCGGCGGGGCCTTGCTGTCGGCGGCCTTGCGGACGGCCTCGGCCGTCTTCTGGGCGTCCGACTTGTGGGTCCCGGCGAGCTCGTGGGCCTGCTTCTGGAGGCCGGCCAGCTCGTTGGAGGCGCTGGTGAGCAGACTGGCGGCGGAGTCCAGGTGGTTCTTCGCCGTGTTGTAGCGCTGCTCCGCGGCGGCGAGGCTGGCGTCGTCGGGGTAGGAGCGGCCGGCCAGTTGGAGGTCGGGGGCGGCGGCCGCGGCGCTGTGGGCCTTGTCCGCCTCCTCCTTCTTCTTCTTGGCGGCGACCGCGGAGGCGGCCAACTCGGCGGCCTTGGGCTGGTGTTCGGTCAGCGCCTTGTACCAGACGTCGAGCGCCGTGTAGGCCGAGGTGATCGAGTCGGCGGCGTCCTGGAGGTAGCCGGGGAGCTTGCCGAACTGCTCGGAGAACTTCTTGGCGGCCTCACCCGTCCACTGGCCCTCGTTGTTGGAGATCTGGGAGAGCGTGGTGTGCACACCGCTCAGGTGTTGGCCGACCCGGCGCAGGCTGGTGCTGAGCGCGGTGACGGCGGCGGAGTCGCCGGGCGTGGGGTTGAAGCCGAGGCCGGACCAGTCGGGCGCCGGCGTGGGGGCGCTCACGACTGCCCCGCCGGGGCGAGGACCTTGACGATGCTCTGCTCGGTGCCGTCGTAGTTCTTCTGCACCTGCTCAAGGCCCTCGTCCAGGGCCTTGACGCACTCGCGGACCTTCTTCAGGCCGAACTGCCACTTGTCCTTGAAGTGCCCGCAGGCCTCGTCCAGGAAGTCGAAGCCGGTGCCGGTGTGGCCGGCCGCCTCGAAGGCCTTGAGGCCCTGGTCGAGTTCGTCGGCACAGCCTTTGAGGTCTTGGGCCAGTTTTGCGAGGAATTCGGTACTGACTTTGAAGTCGGACACTTTCGCCCCCCGATGCGTCGATTGTCGGACCGGGCGAGCATAGCTCCAGCCGACCGGGGAGAGATCGTCACGGTCGTAACCGGAGGCGGTCGTTACGGGACCTTTACGGGCCGTCGACGCCTTCTTGACGTCGGCGGCCCAGCTTCGAGGTGTATACGTACGGTCGTTCTCAGCGGCGCCAGAAGCCGCGCTTCTTCGGGGTGACGAGCCGCACCACGGCCGTGACGAACAGCTCGGCGACGGGGGAGGGCCCCGGGCCGTGGTTGAGGTGGCTCTCGGCGGTCCACTCGCCGAGGACGGTGCCGGGGCTGCCGTCGAAGGGGCTGAACGCGTGCTCCAGGGTCACGTAGCGGACGGTCCTGGCGCCGCCCGGCTGGACGGCGGCGACGAAGTGGGCCTCGGTGGCGCCGACCGGGGCGGGCAGGGTGACCAGCAGCATGTGGTGGCCGTCGACCGACAGGTGGCGGCAGTCGAGGCCGTGGTCGGGCAGGCGGTCCTCGGGCGGCAGGGTGCTGCCGAGGTCGTCCCAGATCTGGGTGACGACGGGCAGCAGGCTGCCGCCGTCCGGGGTCGGGGTGGCCACGCGCGGGCCGAACTCCAGCACCTGGCGGGCCAGCTCGCGGTGGACGAAGCGGTAGTGGTGTGGGCGGGGGTCCGTCATGGGGGACACCGTAGCGAAGCGTCCGGGGCGGGTCGTCGGCACGTCCGACTTCCCGCCCCGGCAGGGGAGTTGACCAGCGAATTCAGAATTGACTGAGCGTCAGAAATGGCGTCGGAAACGGCGTCAGGAGTGCCCGCCCCTGAGGTTGAGCACGACCACCCCGACGATCACCAGCGCGATCCCCAGCCACTGGAGCCGCCCGAGCGACTCGCCGAAGGCGACCACCCCGATCCCGGCGACTGCCGCGGTGCCGGCCCCGGACCAGACCGCGTAGGCGACCGAGACCGGTATGTGCTTGAGCGCGCGGCCGAGCAGCAGGAAGGAGAGCGCGTAGCCGACACCGACGCCGAGGCTCGGCCAGAGCCGGGTGAACCCCTCGGTGAGCTTGAGGCAGCTGGTGGCGCAGACCTCGCTGATGATGGCCAGGGCGAGCAGGAGATAGGGCATGTCAGGGTCGAACCGCGCCGGCGCCGGCGAGCTTCCCGAGCAGGGCGAGGTCGGCCTGCTCCAGGCTGGCGAGCAGGGTGATCCGCTCGCCCCGCGGCATCGGCACCGGGGTGGACGGCACGGCGAGCACGGCGCAGCCGGCCGCGGTGGCGGAGGCGACCCCGGTCGGGGTGTCCTCGACGGCGAGGCAGTCGGCCGGGTCCAGGCCGAGCCGTTCGGCGGCGGCGAGGTACGGGTCGGGCGCGGGCTTGGTGCGCGGGGTGTCCTCGGCGGCCAGGGTGACGGCGAACCAGTCCCGGCCGATGGCGGACAGCACCAGGTCCACCACCCGGCGCGGGGAGGCGGAGACCAGCGCGGTCGGCACCCCCGCGTCGCGCAGCGCGGCCAGCAGGGCGAGCGCGCCGGGGCGCGGCACCGTCTCGGCGGCGACCTTGGCGGCGAAGGACTCGCCGAGCCGGGCGGCGAGTTCGGCCTCGCTCAGGGCGGTGCCGCTGACCGCGTGCAGGTGGGCGGCGGTGTGCTCGACGGCCTGGCCGAGCACCTCGGGGGCGTCCTGGTCGGTGAGCGGGTGGCGCAGTTCCTCGGCGATCTCGGCGGCGGTCTGCCACCACAGCTGCTCGGTGTCGACCAGGGTGCCGTCCATGTCGAACAGGACGGCGGCGGGCAGCGCGTTGGACGCGGGCATGGCGGTGTCAGGCATGGCGGTACCTTCGGTGGTTCTCCGGCGCTTCGTCGGCGCTTCTTCGGTGCTCCGCCGGTACGTCGTCGGGCGGAGCGGGGAGGTACGAGGCTCTCAGGCGGCGCGGCGGTCCACCAGCACCGGGCGCTCCGGCAGGGTGAGCGCGGCCCGGGCGCCGGCCGGCAGTGCGGCGGCGGCCTCGGTGGGCAGGTCGGCCTTGACCTCGGTGCCGTCGTCCAGGCGGACGGTGAGCCGGGTGACGGCGCCCAGGAAGGAGGCGGTGACCACCAGCGCGGGGCCGTCCTCGGCCGGGGTCAGGGTGACGTTCTCCGGGCGGACCAGCACCTGGAGCTCGCCGTCGGCCGGGACCGCGCCGTCCACCGCGTGCCGGCGGCCGAGCACCTCGACGCCGTCCGAGGTGCGGGTGCACGGGATGCGGCTCATGGTGCCGACGAACTCGGCGACGAAGGCGGTGGCCGGCCGGCCGTACAGCTCGGACGGGGCGGCGCACTGCTCCAGCCGTCCGGCCCGCAGCACCGCGACCCGGTCGGCCATCGACAGCGCCTCCTCCTGGTCGTGGGTGACGAACAGGGTGGTGATGCCCAGCTCCTGCTGGAGGCGGCGGATCTCCTCGCGCAGCTGGAGGCGGACCTTGGCGTCCAGCGCGGACAGCGGCTCGTCCAGCAGCAGGACGCGCGGCTGGAGGGCGAGCGCGCGGGCGAGCGCGATGCGCTGCTGCTGGCCGCCGGACATCTGGTGCGGGTAGTGGTCGGCGCGGTGCGGCAGGCCGACCAGCTCCAGCAGCTCCAGGGCCCGCTTGCGGCGCTCGGCCTTGCCGGTGCCGCGCATCCGCAGCCCGAAGGCGACGTTGTCCAGCGCGGTCAGGTGCGGGAAGAGGCTGTAGGACTGGAACACCATGCCCGCGTCGCGCTTGTGCGCGGGGATCGCGGTGATGTCCTGGCCGTCGACCAGCACCTCGCCGGAGTCGTGCTGCTCGAAGCCGGCCAGGATGCGCAGCGCGGTGGTCTTGCCGCAGCCGGACGGGCCGAGCAGGGCGAGCAGCTCGCCCGGGCGGACGGTCAGGTCCAGGCCGTCGAGGGCGGTGGTGGCGCCGAACGCGCGGCGCAGGGAACGGAATTCGACGGTGGCGCTGCCGGAGGCGAGCGGGGCGTCGGCGGCGATGGCGGTGGCCGTGGTCATGACTGGTGACTCCGGGGGGTTTCAGGAGGTGGCGGTCTTGGCGCGGCGCTCGCGCCCGGCGGTGGCCAGCAGGAGCAGCAGCAGCCAGGTGAGCAGCAGGCTCAGGATGGAGACCGCGACCGACATGTGGGCCTGGCTGTTGCCGACCGAGTAGATCCAGACCGGGAAGGGCTGGAAGCCGAGGATCGAGGCGGTGGTGAACTCGCCGAGCACCAGGGCCAGGGTGAGGAAGGAGGCGTTCAGCAGCGCCCCGCGCAGGTTGGGCAGGACGACGGTGAACACCGCGCGCGGCCAGCTCGCGCCGCAGTTGCGGGCGGCCTCGACCAGGGTGCGCACGTCCATCGAGCGCAGGCCGGCGTCCAGGGCGCGGTAGGCGAGCGGCAGGGCCATCAGCACGTAGGCGATGACCAGCACCAGCGGGAAGTCCGGGTCCTGGATGAACACGAAGGTCTGGAAGAACGGGGTGTCCATCAGGTAGTCCGGGCCCCAGCGGAGCACGCCGATCAGTCCGGCGGTCAGCGCGACCGGCGGGACGACCAGCGGCAGGGTGCAGAGCACGTCGAGCACCGGGCGCAGCTTCGGCGAGCCGAGCCGCACGGAGATCAGCGCCGGGACGAGCAGGAGCAGCAGCACCACGACGGTCACGACGGCGAGGCCGAGGGTCAGCCAGAGGCTGTCCAGGAAGCCGGGGGCGGAGAGCAGCCCGGTGTAGGCCGCGAAGGAGATGCCCTGGGGGTCGTCGATCGAGAACCAGAAGGAGGCCGCGAGCGGGACGACGAAGTAGACGCCGGCGAGCAGCAGCACGGCTCCGCGCCACCAGCGGACGGTGCGTCGGCCGGGGCGGGCGGGGGTGGTCAGCTGAGCCATCGGGCGCTCCGGCGCTGGAGGGGGAGGTACACGGCCATCACCAGGACGGCCACGAAGATCATGTTGAGGCTGAGGGCGAGGGCGAGGTTGCCCTGGCCGACCAGCACGTTGCCGGAGAGCGCGTCCGCGATCGAGCGGCTGACCAGCGGGACGGTCGCGCCGACCATGGCGGCGGCCGTCGCGTAGGCGGCGAAGGCGCTGCCGAAGAGCAGCACGAAGCCGCCGAGCAGGGAGGGCAGCAGGATCGGCAGGGCGACGTGGAGCCAGTACTGGACGGTGGTGGCCCGGTTGTTCTGGGCCGCCTCGCGCCACTGGGTCCGCAGGCCGTCCAGGGCCGGGGTGATGGTGAGCACCATCAGCGGGACGAGGAAGTACAGGTAGACGACGGTCAGGCCGGTGAACGAGTACAGCGACCAGCCGTGGTCGGTGAGGTGCAGCAGCTTGGTGATCTCGCCGGCGTTGCCGAGGGTGGCGACGAACGCGAAGGCGAGCGGCAGGCCGCCGAAGTTGGCGAGCACGCCGGAGGCGGTGAGCACCGCCTGGCGCAGCCAGCCGCGCCGGGAGGTGACGACGGCCTGGGCGAGCGGCAGGCCGAGGACGGTGGCGAGCAGCGCGGTCAGCGCGGAGAGCTTGAGGCTGCTCAGCATGGCCGTCTGGTAGCCGCCCTGGACGGAGGCCGTCAGGTTGTCGAAGGTGAACTGCCCGGCGCCGGACTCCGCGTCGCTGGAGGTGGTGAACGCGCCGATCACGATGGCGACGGCGGGAAGGCCGAAGCCGATCAGGAAGAACAGCAGCAGCGGCACGGCCGCCAGCCAGGACGCGCCGCCGAGGCGGGCGAGCGGCCGGCGCCGCGGGCCGGGCGCGGTGGTGGTGGGGGAGGTGGTCGTGGCGGTGGCGGACGCCCCCGCGCCGCCACCGGGGGAGGTGGCGGCGGGGGTGGTCGGCACCGGGGTGGGAGCCGTGGTCATGAGTGCCTTTTCTCAGCCCGAAGTGCGGTACGTGGCCTGGGTGTCAGCCCGCGATCGCCTTGGTCCAGTTCTCGGTGACGACCTTCTTGGCCGCGTTGATCTGGTCGACGGTCGGGAAGGTGGTGAACGGCTTCTCGACGGCGGGCAGCTTGGCGGCGCCGGCGGCGTCCAGGGTGCCGTCCTTCTTCAGGGCCTCGAAGGTGGACGGGGTGGCGTAGCCGCCGAGGAAGAGGTTCTGGCCCTCGGTGCTGAACAGGTACTCCTGCCACAGGCGGGCGGCCGCCGGGTGCGGGGCCCACTTGTTGACGGCCTGGTTGTAGAACTGGGCGTAGGAGCCGTCGGTCGGGATGGAGACCTTCCAGTCGACGCCCTTGTCCTTGAACTCGTCGGTGTAGCCGGCGTTCAGGTAGGACCAGTCGATCGAGATCGGGGTCTCGCCCTTCTCGACGGTGGCCGGGGTCGACTCGACCGGGTTGAAGTTGCCGGACTGCTTCAGCTTGCCGAAGAAGTCGATGCCGGGCTGGATGTTGTCCAGCGAACCGCCGTTGGCGAGCGCGGCCGCGTAGACGCCGCCGAAGGCGGAGCCGGACTTGGTCGGGTTGCCGTTGAGGGCGACCTGGCCCTTGTACTCCGGCTTGAGCAGGTCCGCGAAGGTCTTCGGGCAGTTGGCGATCTTCTTGGCGTCGCAGCCGATGGAGACGTAGCCGCCGTAGTCGTTGACGGCGGCGCCGTTCGCGTCCTTCATGGTGTCCGGCACCTTGTCGAAGGTGGCGACCTTGTAGGGGGCGAGGATGCCGTCCTTGACCGCCTGGAGGGCGAAGGCGCTGCCCAGGTCGACCACGTCGGGAGCGCGGTCCTGGCCCTTGCGGGAGTTGATCGCGTTGATCTCGTCCTGGCTGGAGCCGTCCGGGTTCTCCTCCTCGACCTCGATGCCGTACTTGGCCTTGAAGCTGTCGATGATCTTGCCGTAGTTCGCCCAGTCCCGGGGCAGCGTGATGACGTGCAGCTTGCCCTCCTTCTTGGCGGCGGCGATCAGGCCGTCCATGCCGCCGAAGTCGGCGGCGGAGGTGGCCGTCTTGGCGTCCTTGGCGCCGCCCTGGGCGGCGTCGCCGGACTTGGCGCTCGAACCGGCGGAGCCGCAGGCGGTGAGGGAGAGCGCGGCGGCGGTCAGGACGGCCGCGAAGGCGGCGGCGCGGGCGCGGTGCACGGTCACGGGGAAGTCTCCTGTTAAGGGGGCGTACTGCGAGGGCGCTCGCGGGGGGTTCCGCGGGCTGGCGTCTCGCGAAGGATCGCGAAGGCCTGGGACGGCCTGCGAAGGTTCGTGAAGCCTTGCGAAGGTTCGCGAGGCCTTGCGGAGGGCGGCGGGCCGACCGGGGTGAGCGATCGATCGACGTCGTCCGAGTTGACTAGCCAACTTCGCTGACGGCAGTAAGTACGCCGGAGTCCGGTGACGGGAAGGTGAACGGACGGCCCAGCGCCGGGGTCGGGTGCGGGAACGGTGGAATCCGGCCATCGGAGCGTGATCCGTTCGGTGCGATGCTTCGAAGGCGCAGCGGAGTAAGGTCGGGCTGTCCGCGCCGGTACGGCTGCGCAGGACACCGCCCCAGGAGGGACATTGACTGACGTGGCAACTGAGCCCCAGCGCCCCGAGGGCCCCCCGGCCGCGGACGGGAGCCCGGCGGCCGGAGCCCCCTCGGCGGCCGGGGAACCCCCGGCGGAGCGCCCCGGCGCGCTGTACCGGAAGGTGGCCGCCGACCTGCGCGAGGCGATCACCACCGGCGCGTACGGCGAGGCCGGCCGGCTGCCCGCCGAGGGCGCGCTGGCCGAGCAGTACGGCGTCTCCCGCGGCACCGTCCGCCAGGCGCTCGCGGTGCTGCGCTCCGACGGACTGGTCACCTCCCGCCGCGGCACCCGCCGGGTGGTCCTCGGCGGCGCCCGGGTGCAGAGCTTCTCCGAACTGCTCAGCTTCACGCACTGGGCGTACTCGATGGGCGAGGAGCCCGGCGGCATCCTCGACTCGCTGGTGCGCCGCCCGGCCGACGCCGCCGAGCGCGAGCAACTGCGCCTGGAGCAGGGCGCCGAGGTGTACGTCATCGTCCGGCTGCGGACGCTGTCCGGCACGCCGGTGATGGTCGAGCGCACCGTCTACCCGCCGCGGGTCGGCGAGATCGTCGCCGAGCTGCCGCCGGACGTGGTCTCGCACACCGAAGTGCTGCGCGAGCACGGCATCCTGTTCACCGACGCCGACCACACCATCGACATCGTCCCGGCCAACGGTGAGGACGCCCGGCTGCTCGGCTGCCGCCGGGGCGGTCCGCTGCTGCGCGAGCGGCGCCGCACGACCGACCCGACGGGCACGCCGGTGGAGTGGTCCCAGGACCGCTACCTGCCCGGGACGGTGGCGTTCAGCGTGCACAACTCCCTGGCCACGTCGGCGCTTTCGCGGCACGCGCGGGAGCTGGACTGAGCCCCTTCGGTTACCGCATGAGCGCGGCGAGCAGCGGGCGGTAGTGCGCGAAGCCGGGCGTCGGGGCGCCGGCCTCCTTCGCCTGCTCGTCCCAGCGCCGCACCGCCACCGCGTCCCGCGCGCCCGGGAGTTCGGCGAAGGCGGCGGCCTGCTGCTCGTCCATCGGGCCGCCCTGGACGGTCAGGGTGTACTCGGAGGCCGCGGAGAGCTTCTCCCGGTAGCCGGGCTCGACCGCGCACAGGTAGCGCTTGGCGGCCACGTGCAGTCGGACCGGCTCGGTGACCTCTGGGCCGAACCAGCCCGCCAGCCAGTCGGCCCCGGAGTCGCTGTGGCGGTTGTCCTGACCCTGCATCAGATCCGTTCCGTGCAGGGCACCGTGGAAGTGGCCGACGTCGTGCAGCAGCGCGGCGGCGACCAGGTGGTCGGGTGCCCCGGCCGCCTCGGCGGCAGCGGCGGCCTGGAGCATGTGCTCGGCCATGGTGACCTCCTCGCCCAGGTACTCCGCGGCGCCCTCGCCGGCGAACAGTGCGGCGATCGTGTCCAGGGCGGCGGCGCGGCGGCGCAGCACGGCGAGGGTGGAGGAGAGCGAGTCGAGGTCGGCGTAGCAGCCCTGGAGGTGCCGGTGGCCGTCCTGCTGGAAGGCCGTCCGGGCGTGCAGCAGGCGGGTGTTGTCGAAGACCAGGCAGTCGCCGGGGCCGAGGCGGAAGGTGAGCTGGAGCTCGGGGCGCAGGGTGATCTCGGCGAAGCGGCGGTAGGCGGCGTAGAAGGCGTCCAGGCCCGATCCGCGCAGGGTGCCGGTCGAGCGGTTGTTGAACCGGACCTCGCGGATCCGCCCCTTCGGGTCCAGGTCGATCAGCGGGCGGTCGGCCCGGAGCTCGGTGCGGCGGTCGCGGAAGACGAACGGGACAGGCGTGCGGGTGAGGACCTCGAAGGCCTCCGGCGCCTCCTCCCGGAGGACCGCCGCGGCCTTGAAGCCGTCCACCAGTCCGGAGTCGCCGCCGGTCGCCGAGTTCTCCAGGCAGTGCAGCAGCTGGAGGGTCGGCACCGGGTCCCGGTACGGGTTGTCGGTGTGCGGGGCGATGGCGACGCTGGTGAAGGCGAGGTTGTTGGGAGACGGTTCGACCCGGACGTCGAACAGCTCCCCGTAGTTGGTGACCCGCACGTACCCGAAGCTCTCCGCCACCCGCAGCACCTGCCGCTCGACGGTCGGCACCCCGCGCAGCACGGCGAAGCCGCTGTCCCGTACGGCGGCCAGCACCGCGGCCTGCTCGGCCGGGTCGGTCAGGTAGGCCTCCCACGACGCCCCGGGGAGGCCGGGCGCGAAGTCCGCCGCCGTCCAGAGCCGCTTGCCCCGCTCGGTGCGCCCGTCGCCCTCGTCCGTCCCGTCCAGCCGCTCCCGCGGGTACCGCGACCGGTGCCCGTCCGACCAGAGCACCTCCAGGTGCCCGTCGGCCTCCGTGCTCGCGGCGACCGCCAGGTCCGGCGGCAGCTCGTGGATCTGGAACAGCTTCTGTCCGTTGCGCGGGTCCCGGCACTCGGCGCACGGGCAGTTGTCGCGCAGCCAGTACGGCGGCAGCTCGGTCATCGGTCGTCTCCTCGGCGGCACTACGGCTGTCGTGTCGGCTGAAGTTGTATAGCCAACTTCAGCCCTGCCGGGAGCCTGCCCGCCCTCGGTGAGTTCCACGTGCCCGGCGGGTGAACGCCACGGGAACTGTGCCCGGTGGGCCGTCCCGGCGGGCTGTTCGGGTGAGGGGGTGCGGGGCGCCGCGCGTTTCGGTGGGGGAGGGGTGGGGGCTGCGGCACTGTCGGGGTGGATTTGTCCCGATATATGAGAGGTGCGAGCAATGGCCCATTCCTCCTCCAATCCGCCCGGCTCGGGGCACACCGCGCTGCGGCGCGAGGTCGGCGTCATCGGACTGCTCTGGGCCTCGGTCGGGGCGATCATCGGCTCCGGCTGGCTGTTCGGGGCGCAGAAGGCCGCGGTGGCGGCCGGGCCCGCGGCGCTGGTGTCCTGGGGCGTCGGCGCGGTGGCGATCATCCTGCTGGCGCTGGTGCACGCCGAGCTGGGCGGGCTGTTCCCGGTGGCGGGCGGCACGGCGCGCTACCCGCACTACGCCTTCGGCGGGTTCGCCGGGATGTCCTTCGGCTGGTTCACCTGGCTGCAGGCCGCGACCATCGCGCCGATCGAGGTGCAGGCGATGATCAACTACGCCCAGCACTGGAGCTGGGCGGACGGCCTGCTGAACAAGGACCTGACGCTGACCGGCTGGGGGTTCGTCGTCGCGGCCCTGCTGCTCGGGGTCTTCGTCGCGGTCAACTTCCTCGGCGTGCGGCTGCTCGCGCACACCAACAGCGCGGCGACCGTGTGGAAGGTCGCCATCCCGGTGCTGACCATCGTCACGCTCGGCCTCACCGAGTTCCACGGCTCCAACTTCACCGTCCACGGCTTCGCCCCGGACGGGGCCAAGGGCGTGCTCGCCGCGATCAGCAGCAGCGGGGTGATCTTCGCGCTGCTCGGCTTCGAGCAGGCCATCCAGTGGGCGGGCGAGAGCCGCAACCCGCGCCGGGACATCCCGCGCGCCGTGCTCGGCTCGGTGGTGATCGGCACGGTCGTCTACGTGATGCTCCAGGTGGTGTTCATCGGCGCGCTGCCGCCGGAGACCTTCGCCAAGGGCTGGACCACGCTCGACTACCCCGGGATCAGCGGACCGTTCGCCGGCCTGGCGACCCTGATCGGCCTGGGCTGGCTGGCCACCGTGCTGTTCATCGACGCGGTCGTCTCACCGGCCGGCACCGGGCTGGTCTACATCACCTCCAGCTCGCGGGTCACCTACGGCCTGAGCCGCAACGGCTACGCCCCGCAGGCGCTGCAGTCCACCGACAAGCGCGCGGTGCCCTGGCTCGGCCTGCTGATCGCCTGGGTGGCCGGGGTGATCTGCTTCCTGCCCTTCCCGAGCTGGCAGCGGCTGGTCGGCTTCATCACCTCGGCGGTGGTGCTGATGTACGCGGGCGCCCCGCTGGCCTTCGGGGTGCTGCGCAAGCGGCTGCCGGGGATGGAGCGCTCGTACCACCTGCCCGGCGGCACGGTGGTCTCGCCGCTGGCCTTCGTGGTGGCGAGCCTGGTCATCTACTGGTCCGGCTGGGACACCCTGTGGCGGCTCGGCCTGGCGATCGTGATCGGCTACCTGCTGCTCGGCGGGTACTCCTGGTACGCGCGCTCGAAGGGGATGCCGAACGCGCCCCGGATGGACTTCCGGGCCGGGCAGTGGCTGCCGGTCTACCTGCTCGGCATGGGCGTGGTCTCCTGGCAGGGCACCTTCGGCGCGGGCGCGCAGGGGAACCTGCCGCTGTGGTGGGACATCGCCGTCGTGGTGGTGTTCTCGCTGGTCGTCTACTACTGGGCGCTGGCGATCGCACTGCCGGCGGAGGAGATCGAGCGGAACATCCGCGGCGTCGAGGTGGTGGACGTCAACGGGCACTGACGGCCGGGTACGGCGGCGGCCAGGGCGGGCGCCGGGTCGGCCGAGGTGGCGGCGGCGAGGCCGGTGAGGCAGGCGCGGACGGTGTCCAGCGAGGCGGCCCGCCCGTAGTGGTTGACCCGCAGCATCGAACCGGCCAGCGCGCCGCCGCCCGGCTGGACCGGCAGGGCCGGGTCGAGGCGGGCGGCGAGGGCGGTCGCGTCGACGCCGTCCGGGGTGCGCAGGGTGGTGGCGACCGGGGCCGCGTGGGCGTCCTCGACGACGTACGGGGCCAGGGTGCCGAGCGCGCGGACGCCGGCCCGGGTGGCGGCCGAGGCGGCGCGGTGCCGGGCGATCACGGCGGGCAGGCCGTCGGCGGCGATCCGGTCCAGGCAGGCGCCGAGCGCGAGCATCTCCAACTGGGCCGGGGCGTGCGGCAGTACGGCGCGGCCGGCGTCGGTCCAGCGCTCCTTCCAGTCCAGCAGCGAGAGGTAGGAGCGGCGCGGGGCGGCCGGGTTGGCGGCGATCCGCGCCCAGGCGCGCTCGGAGACGGACACGGCGGAGACGCCGGCCGGGCCGCCCATCGCCTTCTGGCCGCCGATGACGCACAGGTCGACGCCCCACTCGTCGGTGAGCACGGGCTCGGCGGCGACGGAGGCCACCGCGTCGAGCATCAGCAGCGCGCCGTGCTCGCGGACCACGGCGCCGATCTCGGCGACCGGGTTGGTGTTGCCGGTGGCGGCCTCGGCGTGCACCAGGGAGACGAAGTCGATCTCCGGGTTCGCCTCCAGGGCCGCGGCGACCTGCTCGGCGCTCACCGCGCTGTCGAAGGGCACGGCCAGGTCGACGACCTTCGCTCCGCAGGAGCGCAGCCAGTTGCCGAAGGTCTGCCCGTACGGGCCGGTGACGACGTTGAGGGCGGTCGAGCCGGGGTGCGCGGCGCCGCGGATCGCGGCCTCCAGGGGGAGCAGCGCCTCGCCCTGGGTGACGATCACGTCGGCCCCGGTGTGCAGC
The DNA here is from genome assembly GCF_042268845.1 of Kitasatospora sp. NPDC056273. Taxonomy (NCBI): domain Bacteria; kingdom Bacillati; phylum Actinomycetota; class Actinomycetes; order Kitasatosporales; family Streptomycetaceae; genus Kitasatospora; species Kitasatospora sp. NPDC056273. The sequence goes on from NZ_JBHJSJ010000002.1 coordinate 292,253, forward strand.
AGGGCGGCCACCTGGTCCTCGATCGCCGCGAACTCGGCGGCGCTGAGCGGGGGCAGGTCGAGGAAGGGGCTCACGTCGGTATCGCCTTTCGCGGGGTTTCGCGGGAGTCGCGCGGGGGCCGCGCGGGGGTCGTGCGGGGTGGGGGTGCGGAAACGAGTCTGCCGCATTGTGACTGCTTACACGGAACCCGCCCGTCGGTAGAGTGCGGCCATGAGCGATGGCGCGGTGCTGCACGTGCGGGGTCGGGTGCTGGTCGGTCCGCAGGACGTCCGGGACGAACTCTGGGTGGTGGACGGCCGGGTGAGCTTCACCCGCCCGCCGACCGCCGGGGACGTCCGGACGGTGACCGGCTGGGTGCTGCCCGGCCTGGTGGACGCGCACTGCCACGTCGGCCTGGACGCGCACGGCGCGGTGGACGCAGAGACCAGCGAGAAGCAGGCGCTCACCGACCGGGACGCCGGCACCCTGCTGATCCGCGACGCCGGCTCGGCCGCCGACACCCGGTGGATCGACGACCGCGAGGACCTGCCCCGGATCATCCGGGCCGGGCGGCACATCGCCCGCACCCGCCGCTACATCCGCAACTACGCGCACGAGATCGAGCCCGGCGACCTGGCCGCCTACGTCCGGGCCGAGGCCCGGCGCGGGGACGGCTGGGTGAAGCTGGTCGGCGACTGGATCGACCGCGACCGCGGCGACCTCGCCGCCTGCTGGCCCGGCGACGCGCTGGCCGAGGCGATCGCGGCGGCGCACGAGGAGGGCGCCCGGGTCACCGCGCACTGCTTCTCCGCCGAGTCGCTGCCGGACCTGCTGGCGGCCGGGATCGACTGCGTCGAGCACGCCACCGGCCTGACCGAGGAGCTGATCCCGGTCTTCGCCGAGCGCGGGGTGGCGATCGTGCCGACCCTGGTCAACATCGCCACCTTCCCGGACCTCGCGGCCGGCGGCGAGGCCAAGTTCCCGGCCTGGTCGGCGCACATGCGGCGGCTGCACGAGCGCCGCTACGCCACGGTGGGCGCCGCGCACGACGCGGGCATCCCGGTGTTCGTCGGCACCGACGCGGGCGGCTCGCTGGCGCACGGGCTGGTCGCGGAGGAGGTGGCGGAGCTGGTGAAGGCGGGGCTGAGCCCGGCCGAGGCGCTGTCGGCGGCGAGCTGGGGAGCGCGCGCGTGGCTGGGGCGGCCGGGGCTGGAGGAGGGCGCGCCGGCGGACTTCGTGGTGTACGCGCAGGACCCGCGGGCGGACGTCCGGGTGCTCGCGGACCCGCGGCTGGTGGTGCTGCGGGGGCGGCCGGTCGGGTAGCCGCGCCGGGGGTTCCGCCGCGGGGCCGGGGAGGGTGTCTGGGCGGGGGTGCCGCCGGCCCCGGGCCGGCCCGCCGGGCCCTCTCGATCACATGATCATCCGCTGAAAGCCGTGTCGGTGTAGGCCGATAGGGTGGCGACCATGGCACCGCGTCCACTGAACGAGATCGTCGAGCCCGGCTGGGCCACCGCCCTGGAACCCGTCGCCGGAAGGGTCGCCGCGATGGGCGACTTCCTGCGCTCCGAGCTGACCGCAGGCCGTACCTACCTGCCCTCCGGCCCGAACGTGCTGCGCGCCTTCCAGCAGCCCTTCGCCGACGTGCGGGTGCTGATCGTCGGGCAGGACCCGTACCCGACCCCCGGCCACGCCGTCGGGCTCAGCTTCTCGGTGGCGCCGGAGGTGCGGCCGATCCCGGCGAGCCTGATCAACATCTACCGGGAGTACGGCACCGACCTGGGCCTGCCGGAGCCGTCCAACGGGGACCTCACCCCGTGGACGAACCAGGGCGTGCTGCTGCTCAACCGGGTGCTCACCGTCCAGCCGCGCAAGAGCGGCGGGCACCGGGGCAAGGGCTGGGAGGCGGTCACCGAGCAGGCGATCCGGGCGCTGGTGGCGCGCGGCGGCCCGCTGGTGGCGATCCTGTGGGGGAGCGACGCCCGCAACCTGCGGCCGCTGCTGGGCAACGTCCCGTCGGTGGAGTCGGTGCACCCCAGCCCGATGTCGGCCGACCGCGGCTTCTTCGGCTCGCGGCCGTTCAGCCGGGCCAACGAGCTGCTGGTGCGGCAGGGGGCGCAGCCGGTGGACTGGCGGCTGCCGTAGCAGAGATGGGTCAGCGCAGAACGCCAATCTCACTCCAACGGGTGAAATGACGTTCTGTGTTACTCATGTGACGGATTGTTCGAGAAGACTGGCGGCTCATCGTTTCATCTGTGTGGGGGTACCGCCTTGTCTTCTCGCCCGTCTTCGGCCTCGTCTTCGCGCCCGTCCGCTCGCTCGTCCGCTCGCCGAATCGTTTCCGCCGCCGCGGCCACCGCCGTGGTGGCGAGCTCACTGCTCACCGCCGCGCCCGTCCAGGCGGCCGAGCCCGCCCCGTCGTCGCCCGGTAAGGCGCGCGCCGTCACCGCCGAACTCGACCTGGACGTCAGCCTGTTGAACAAGGCGGTGGACGTCCCGGTGAACATCGCGCTGAACAAGGTGGAGTCGCCGGCGCAGCGCGACGGCTCGATCCTGACCGCCACGGTGGCCGGGGTGGACCAGACGGGCCCCGTCACCCTGGTCAAGGCGGACGTCGGCAAGTCGGTCACCCGCGTCGACGCCAAGGGCGCCACCGCCTCCGTCAAGCTGGTCAACGCCGACGTGCACGCCCCCGGCCTGCCCGCCACCGCGCTGCTCGGCCTGGAGGCGATGAGCGCCGAGGCCAGCTGTCCGGTGGACGGGCAGCCCACCGCCGACGTGGTCGCGCCGCTCAAGCTCAGCGTGCTCGGCAAGCCGATCACCGTCGGCCTGTACGGGCCGACCAAGGTGGACGTGCCGCTGGTCGGCAGCGTCTCGGTGGAGTTCTCCAAGAAGACCGTCACCACGACCACCGCCGCCGCCTCCGCCCTGGAGGTGCAGGTGGAGGTGAACCCGCTCAACCTGAACGTCGCCAAGGTCACCGGGAAGGTCACCGTCGCCTCGGTGAGCTGCGAGAAGCCCTCCGGGCCGGCGGCCACCCCGTCCGGCCCGGCCACCCAGAGTGCCGCGCCCACCAGCGCGCCCGCCGTCGAGCCGGTCGCCGACACCACCGCCTCGCGCACCCCCGTTCCGCAGGCCGCGGTGGAGAAGCCGGAGAAGTCGGAGAAGCTGGCCGCCACCGGCGGCAGCAGCGCCACCGGCCCGCTGGCCGCGGGGGCCGCGGCCCTGGTCGCGGGCGGGGCGGCCGCGCTGTGGGCCACCCGGCGCCGTCGCGCCGCGCACGCCCGCCGGCACTGACCGTCCGCCGGTACTGACCGTGTGGCTCCGCTGACCACGGGGTGGCGCTGATCATGCGTCGTCACTGAACGTACTCGCGTCATCACTCATGGCACCCGGAACGGCGGGAGTGTCGCCCCCGGCACTCCCGCACCGTGACCGTGCCAATGCGGACGGTTGGTTCACCTGCGCGTTACACAAGAGGAACAACCGGGAAACGGCGGCTTGCGACGCTACGCGGGCACCCACCACCCAGCAATGCGAGGGACACGCAGTGGCAATCAAGGCCGAGTACATCTGGATCGACGGCACCAAGCCGACCGCGAAGCTCCGTTCCAAGACTCGCGTCCTGCCCAACGCCGACAAGATCCCGACCTGGGGCTTCGACGGTTCCTCGACCAACCAGGCCGAGGGCCACGCCTCGGACCGCGTGCTGGACCCGGTGCGGGTGACGCCGGACCCGATCCGCGGCGGCGACAACATCCTGGTCCTCTGCGAGGTCCTGGAGACGGACGGCACCCCGCACGTCTCCAACACCCGCGCCCTGCTGCGCGAGGTCGCCGAGAAGTACGCCTCGCAGGAGTCGATCTTCGGCATCGAGCAGGAGTACACCTTCTTCAAGGGCTCCCGCCCGCTCGGCTTCCCGGAGGGCGGCTTCCCGGCCCCGCAGGGCGGCTACTACTGCGGCGTCGGCGCCGAGGAGGTCTTCGGCCGCGAGATCGTCGAGCTGCACCTGGACCGCTGCATCGACGCCGGCCTGGCCATCTGCGGCATCAACGCCGAGGTCATGCCCGGCCAGTGGGAGTTCCAGATCGGCCCGGTCGACGCGCTGACCGTCTCGGACGACATGTGGATCGCCCGCTACCTGCTGTACCGCACCGCCGAGGAGTTCGGCATCGACGCCACCCTCGACGCCAAGCCGGCCCGCGGTGACTGGAACGGTGCGGGCGCCCACACCAACTTCTCCACCAAGGCGATGCGCGAGGGCTACGACGCCATCATCACCGCCTGCGAGTCGCTCGGCACCTCGCAGGAGAAGGTGCTGGAGCACGTCAACCAGTACGGCCACGACATCCAGTCGCGCCTCACGGGCAAGCACGAGACCGCCCCGTGGAACGTCTACAGCTACGGCGTCTCCGACCGCGGCGCCTCGGTGCGCATCCCGTGGCAGGTCGAGGTGGACAAGAAGGGCTACATCGAGGACCGTCGCCCGAACGCCAACGTCGACCCCTACGTCGTCACCCGGCTCCTGATCAACACCTGCTGCGAGGCCCTGGAGAAGGCCGGCCAGGTCTGATCCGCCGCGTCTCCTGAGCAGTCCGCCGGGCCTCCCCTCCATGTGAGGGGAGGCCCGGCGGCGTTCCGGTCGGCTCCGCGAAATCGGCGGACCAGCCGTTGAACTCGGCCGAGCGGGGCTCCCGTTGCTACCGGAGAGGGCCCGACGGGCGGGCGCCGGGAAGCGCTCGCGCGCCGACCGGTCGCCGCCCGCGGCCCGAACCGTTCACTCAGGAGCGTTCATGAAGAAGATCCAGGCGGCCCTCGTCTCCGCCGCCGCCCTCGCGGGCATCGGGCTGGCCGCGGCTGCGGCTCCCGCCTCGGCCGCCGGCGGGACCACCGCCACCACGCCGGGCGTGCCGATCACGGTGCCGGGCGTTCCCTCGCCGGGTGCGCCGACCACGGTGCCGGGCGCTCCCAGGCCGGGCGTGCCGATCACGCCGGGCAAGCCGGCCGGGCCGGGGACGGTGCAGAACCTCGCCGTCGAGCCGGCCGGTTCCGGGAGCACCCCCGTGCCGGGTGTCACGACCTGCAGCGACCGACTGTTCGGCGGCACGTTCTACTGCGGCGGCAGCTACGGCAGCGGGGCGACCTTCTTCGACTTCCGGGACGGCACCCGCCTGATCCTGGTGATCGGCACCAACCACGCGGTGTACACCCGGTCGACCATCGCCAACTCCACCAAGCTGACCGACTGGAAGTCCCTCGGCGGCACCATGGCCGGCAAGGTCGAGATCACCGCGGCGACCATGGGCGGCGCCTTCCGCATCGACGTGCCCGGCGCCGACGGCCGGACCTGGTCCCGGGCCAGGGACACCAACGGCAGCTGGACCGGCTGGACGGCGCGGTAGCGAGCCGGTTCCGGCCGGGTCTTGATCGGGGTGGGGCGGTCCCGGAGAATCGGGCCATGACTGCTCCGGACCGCCCCCTCCTCGTGCGCCGTCTGCACGTGGACCTGGGGCGGGTGTGGGCGGACGGGTGTCGCGGTCGGCGGGTTCCGTCAACCGACCGCAGGCAGTACCGGCCCCAGGAGTGTGTCCGTCCATGGCTCTCACCTTCCACTGGTTCCTCCCCACCAACGGCGACAGCCGGCTGATCGTCGGCGGCGGGCACGGCTCCACGCCCGGCACGGCCGGCTCGGACCGGCCGCCGAGCGTCGGCTACCTCGGCCAGATCGCCCGCAGCGCCGAGCAGTTGGGCTTCGAGGGGGTGCTGACGCCGACCGGGGCCTGGTGCGAGGACGCCTGGCTGACCACCGCGATGCTCAGCCAGGTGACCGAGCGGCTGAAGTACCTGGTGGCGTTCCGGCCCGGGCAGATCAGCCCGACGCTGGCCGCGCAGATGGCCGCCACCTACCAGCGGCAGTCCGGCGGGCGGCTGCTGCTCAACGTGGTGACCGGCGGGGAGTCCGCCGAGCAGCGCGCCTACGGGGACTTCCTGGACAAGGACGCCCGGTACGCGCGGACCGGGGAGTTCCTGGGCATCACCCGGCGGCTCTGGGCGGGGGAGACGGTCGACCACCACGGGCCGCACCTGCGGGTCGAGGGGGCGCGGCTGAACCGGCTGCCGGACCCGGTCCCGGCGGTGTACTTCGGCGGCTCCTCCCCGGCCGCCGGCGACGTCGCCGCCGAGCACGCGGACGTCTACCTGACCTGGGGCGAACCGCCCGCCCAGGTCCGGGAGAAGATCCGCTGGATCCGCAGCCTGGCCGCCGCCCGGGGCCGGACCGTACGGTTCGGCATCCGGCTGCACGTGATCACCCGGGACACCGCCGCCCAGGCCTGGGCGGAGACCGAACGGCTGCTCGCCGCGATGGACCCGGAGCGGGTGCGGGAGACCCAGCGGGCGCTCGCCCGGAGCGAGTCGGAGGGCCAGCGGCGGATGCTCGCGCTGCACGGCGGCTCGGCGCAGCGGCTGGAGGTGTACCCCGGACTGTGGGCCGGCATCGGGCTGCTGCGCGGCGGCGCCGGCACGGCGCTGGTGGGCAGCCACCGGGAGGTCGCGGACCTGATCTGCGAGTACCACGGGCTGGGCGTCGACGAGTTCGTGCTGAGCGGGATGCCGCACCTGGAGGAGGCGTACTGGTTCGGCGAGGGCGTGCTCCCGCTGCTCGCCGCCCGCAACCTGTGGTCCCGCCCGTAGCGGGCGCCCGCTCCGCGCGTCGACCCGCAAACCGCTGGTCAAGCGCCCCCGCCGGACCGAGAATTCATGGCATGACCCAGCAGCCCCTGCTCCTCCTCGACGTGGACGGACCGCTCAACCCCTACGCCGCGCCGAAGCGGAGGCCCGAGGGCTACGCCACCCACCGGCTGCGCCCCTCCTGGTGGGTGGCGAAGCAGGAGCACCTGGCGGCGGTCCAGGCCCGGCAGGCGACCCGCGCCAGGCACGCCAAGCCCCCCGCCGTCCGGGTCAAGCCGCTGCGGGTCTGGCTCAACCCCTCGCACGGCGCGGAACTGCTGGCACTGCCCTACGAACTGGTGTGGGCCACCGGCTGGATGGGCGACGCGAACACCCACATAGGCCCGCACCTGGGCCTGCCCGAACTCCCGTACATCAGCTGGTCCGACCTGTTCGGCGAGGCGCGGGACGGGCTGCACTGGAAGACCAGGGACGTGGTCGCCTGGGCCGCCGGGCGCCCGTTCGTCTGGGTGGACGACGAACTCGGCCCGCGGGACGAGGAGTGGATCGAGGCGAACCACCCCGGCCCGGCGCTCGCCCTGCACGTCAACCCCCGACTCGGCCTGCTCGCCGACGACTTCGCCACGCTACGGGATTGGGCGGAGGGGTGTGCTGTTCCAGGGGCGTGAACGGAGAAGGGCAGGGCGCGCGAGGTGTGAACGGTCGAGCGGAGTGCGCCGAGCGCCCCGTTGTGCTCGGGGCGCCGCCCTTTCTACCGTCCCGTCATGACCATTCTCACGGAGCCCATCGGCAGCATCCCCCGGCCGAGCACTCTGCTGAACGCCCTGACCGAACACGCCGAGGGGCGGCTGTCCGACGCCGACCTGAAGAAGCTGCAGGACGAGGCCACCGCCGACACCCTGGCCAGGCTGGCGGAGCTCGGCTGCCCCGTCCTGGTGGACGGCGAGCAGGCGAAGCCGAGCTTCGTCACGTACCCCCTCGCCGGGCTGACCTCCCTCGCCGGGGACGGCGCCGTCATCCCCTTCGCCGACGGACACACCCGGCAGCTGCCGCGGCTGACCGCCGGACCCTTCCGGTACCGGGTCCGTGCCGAGACCTATCTGCGCGACGCCCTGCGGCACACCTCGCGGCCCGTCAAGCAGGCCGTCATCGCACCCTCCGCGCTCAGCCTGCTCTACCCCGCCGACGGCATCGACGGGTACTCGCGCGAGAACTTCCTGGAGGACCTGGCCGACGAGGCCGAGGCCGACATTCGCGGCTGCCTGGACGCGGGCGCCCACGTCGTCCAACTCGACTTCACCGAGGCCCGGTTGTCGCTCAAGCTGGACCCGTCGGGCACTCTGCTGGACGACTTCGTGGCCCTCAACAACCAGGTGCTCGACCGGTTCGCCGAGGAGGAGCGGGCCCGCCTCGGCGTGCACACCTGCCCGGGCGGGGACCAGGACTCCACCCACAGCCTGGACGTCGACTACGCCGAGCTGCTGCCGAAGCTCTTCCGGCTCAGGGTCGGCAACTTCTACGTGCAGCTGGCGAGCGAGGCCGACCCCGACCGCGTGCTCGCCGTCATCGCGGATCAACTCCGCCCCGGAATCCGGGTGTTCGTCGGAGTGACCGACCCGATCGACCCCAGGGTGGAGACCCCGGAGGAGGTGCGCGACCGGGTGCTGGCCGCAGCCCGGCACATCCCGGTCGACCAGCTCGGCACGACCGACGACTGCGGATTCTCGCCGTTCGCAGACGACGCCTCCACCTCGCGGGACACCGCCTTCGCCAAGATCGCGGCCCGCGTGAAGGGCACCGCCCTGGCGGCGGAGGCGCTCGGGCTCCAGTAGCGCTCGCCGGGTCGGCCGGGGGTGGGCTGTCGTGCGTCCGTCCGCCTGCCCGTCCGCCCGTCCTGACGGGCGGGCGGGCGGACGGCGGCCGGGGCTGGGCTGGTGTTGCGCCGGTCAGGCCGAACCGAGCACGGCCTCAAGGGCGTTGAGGAACCGGTCGGTGGTCGCCTCGTCCCGGACGGCGATCCGCAGCCACTCCTCGCCCAGCCCCGGGAAGGTGTCCCCGCGCCGGACGGCGAAGCCGTGCTCGCGCAGCCGCCGCCGGACCGCCGCCGCGTCGGGCAGCCGTACCAGGACGAAGGAGGCGGCCGGTTCGCCGTACAGCCGCACCGACGGGAAGGCGGCCAGGCCCTTCACCAAGTGCTCGCGCCAGAGCGCCAGTTCGGCCGCCGCCAGCTCCGCCTCGGCGAGCGCCGCCGGGCCGCTGCACGCCTCGGCGGCGGCCAGCGCCGGGGTGGAGACCGGCCAGAGCGGCTGGGCGGCGCCGAGGTCGGCGATCAGCGGTGCGGGCCCGAGCACGTAGCCGATCCGCAGTCCGGCCAGCCCCCAGGTCTTGGTGAGGCTGCGCAGCACGACGACCCGGCCGGGCAGGTCCCGGGCGGAGGCGAGGGACTCCCGCTCGCCCGGGACGGTGTCCATGAACGCCTCGTCCACCACCAGGGTGCGCCCCGGCCGGGCCAGTGCGGCGACGGCCTCGGCGGGGTGCAGCACGGAGGTCGGGTTGGTCGGGTTGCCGAGGACGACCAGGTCCGCCTCCTCGGGGACGGCGCCCAGCCGGAAGCCGTCCCCGGGGGAGAGCAGTACCCGGTGCACGTGGTGTCCGGCGTCCCGCAGGGCCGCCTCCGGCTCGGTGAACTGGGGGTGCACCACGACGATGTGACGTGGCGTCAGTACGCGCGCCAGCAGGACGAAGGCCTCCGCCGCCCCCGAGGTGAGCAGCACCTCCTCGACCGGGCGGGCGTGCCGGGCGGCCACGGCGGCGCGCGCGGCGCTCTGGTCGGGGTAGGCGGCGAGGTCGCCGAGGGTGGCCGCGAGGTGCTCACGCAGCCAGGCGGGGGGAGTGCCGGTGCGGACGTTGACGGCGAGGTCGACCAGGCCGAGCCCGTCGGCGCGCACCTCGGCGTCGCCGTGGTGGCGCAGGTCGGGTTCGGGGGCGGTCACGCGGGGTCTCCTCGCTGGGTGGTGCGGCTGGTTCGGGTGGTCGCGACTGGTGGTGGACGTGATGCGGTTCTACGGGCCGGGTGGCGCGGCGGGCCGCGGGTCGTCGCCGAGGTCGAGCGGCGCGAGCCGTCCGTGCGCCGCCGCCCGGGCGATCGCGACCGTGGCCCGCGCCGACTTCCGCTTGGTGACCACGAGCCGGCCCCCCGGCGCGCTCGCCAGCGCCGCGGCCTCGGCCACGCTCGCGGTGCCGACGGCCGTACCGACGGCGGCGGAGGGGTTCGGTACCGGCACGCCCGCGAGCGCCTCGGGCGGGTGCTCGTCCACGGGTATGCCGGTGAGGTGGTCGGCCGCCCAGCGCACCGCCGGGTGGTCCGCCTTGCCCGCCACGGTGGCCAGCCGGGCCACCTCGGAGCGGTCCAGCCCGGCCTCCCGGAGGGTGTCCGTCAGCAGCCGCAGCACCTCGGTCCGCTCGGCGCCGCTGCTCGCACCGATCCCGACCACCAGGGTGCGGGGGACGACGGCGACCAGTCCGCTCACGTGCCGCACCCTTTCGTCCCAAGCTCCGGTGATCCCACCACGCCCGGGCGGAACGGGTCAATCGCGGCGGGTGTGAGATCCGACGCCGGTGCCGTCGCCGCTCCCGACGCCCTTCCCGACGCCCTTCCCGATGCTCTTCCCGACGCCGCCGGTCCGCCGGGGCGCGGCAGCTGTTCGCCTGTTCTTCACTTGTCTTGTGCGGTACACGTCACCGCGGCACTCCTACTGTTCTCGGCGCTCCCGCCAGGAAGCCCCGACATCCGGAGGACCCCATGGCCTTCGCACGACTGCGCACCCCCGGCACCCCCTCTTCCGCCGTCGCCCCCCTCCCGCGCCCCGGCCGCCGCCGGCCGCGCCCGCTGCGTCCGCTCACCGCGCTGGCCGCCGGCCTCGGCCTGGTCGCCGGCTCGCTCGGCCTCTGGGCCGCCGGCGGCAGCGCGGCCGCCGACACCGCCGCGGGCGCCGCCGCCGGCCTGCCCGCGCCCGACCACGTGGTCGTCGTCGTCCTGGAGAACCACGCCTACTCCCAGGTGATCGGCAGCTCCAAGGCCCCGTACATCAACACCACCCTGGTGGCCGGCGGCGCGACGCTGACCCAGTCCTACGCGCTCACCCACCCCAGCCAGCCCAACTACTACATGCTGTTCTCCGGCAGCTCCCAGGGCATCGTGGACGACGGCTGCGTGGACGTCGGCGCCCTGCAGCAGCCCAACCTCGCGTCCGAGCTGATCGGCGCCGGCCAGACCTGGGCCAGCTACAACGAGGGCCTGCCCGGCCCCGGCGCCACCGACTGCAGCAGCGGCAACTACGCCCAGAAGCACAACCCGTGGTTCGGCTTCGGCAACGTGCCCACCTCCAGCGCGTACGGCATGGACGCGTTCCCGAGCGACTACAGCACCCTGCCGAAGGTCTCCTTCGTCGTCCCGGACCTCTGCGACGACATGCACGACTGCTCCGTCGGCACCGGCGACTCCTGGCTCCAGGCCAACCTCGACGGGTACGCGCAGTGGGCGAAGAGCCACAACAGCCTGCTCCTGCTCACCTTCGACGAGGACAACAAGCTGTCCGGCAACCGCATCCCGACCCTCGTCTACGGCGCCCACGTCGCCCCCGGCAGCAGCACCGCCACCACGTACAACCACTACGACGTGCTGCACACCCTGGAGGACCTGGCCGGGGCCAACGCCCACGCGGGCAACTCGGCCGGCGCCGCCGACATCACCGGAATCTGGAACTGACGCCCGTGTACGTCGCGGACTCCCGCAGCTCGAAGGCCCCCGCCGCCCCGACCGACGCCGACGCGGCCCCCCTCGGGGCGGCCCCCGCGCCGGCCGCTGGGCGGGCGCGGCGGGGCGCCGTGCCGGGGGCGGTCCTCGCCCTCGGCACGGTCAGCCTGGTCACCGACATCTCCTCCGAGATGGTCACCGCCGTCCTCCCGCTCTACCTGCTCACCGGGCTCGGCCTCTCCCCGCTCGGCTTCGGCCTGCTCGACGGCATCCAGAACGGCTTCAGCGCGCTGGTCCGGCTGGTCGGCGGCCACCTCTCGGACCGCCGCGGCCGCGACGGCGCCGCCCGCCACAAGGCCGTCGCGGCCGTCGGGTACGGGCTGTCCGCGCTGTGCCGGCCGCTGCTGCTGTTCGTCCACACCGTGCCGCTGATCGGTGCCGTGATCGCCGTCGACCGCACCGGCAAGGGCCTGCGCACCGCGCCCCGGGACGCGATGATCTCGCTCGCCACCGAACCCGCCCACCGCGGCCGGGCGTTCGGGGTGCACCGGGCGATGGACACGGCCGGGGCCCTGCTCGGCCCGCTCACCGCCTTCCTGGTGCTGCGGCTGGCCGGCGGCCCGCTGCTCGCCGACGGCGGCGAACGGCACGGCTACGACGCGGTGTTCACGGTCAGCTCGTGCGTCGCGGCGCTCGGCGTGCTGATCCTGCTGCTGTTCGTGCCGAACCGGCAGCAGGGCGACGACGCCTCGGCGCCCGCCCCCTCGCTGCGCGCTAGCCTCACCTTGCTGCGGCTGCCGGGGCTGCGCCGGCTGACGCTCTGCGCCGTCCTGCTCGGCCTCACCACCGTCAGCGACTCATTCCTCTACCTGCTGGTCCAGCGCCGACTGGACCTGCCCGTCGACCTGTTCCCGCTGCTGCCGCTGGGCACCGCCGCGGCCTTCCTGCTGCTCGCCGTCCCGCTCGGCGCGCTCGCCGACCGGATCGGCCGCCACCGGCTCTTCCTCGCCGGGCACGGGGTGCTGCTGCTCGCGTACGGGCTGCTGCTCTCGCCGCTGCGGGGGCTGCCGGCGGTGCTCTGCGTGCTGGCGCTGCACGGCGCCTTCTACGCGGCCACCGACGGCGTGCTCGCCGCGGCGGCCGCCGACGCCGTACCCGCCGAGCAGCGCGGCGCCGGGCTCGCCCTGGTCGGCACCGGGCAGGCGCTGGCCCGGTTCGCCTGCTCGCTGCTGTTCGGCGCGCTGTGGAGCGCGGTCGGCGGCTCGGCGGCGCTGGGCTGGTCGGCGGGGGCGCTGGCGCTGTGCGTGCTCGGCGCGGCGGCGGTGCTGCGCCGGTCCGAGCCCTCCGCCGCGGCGGTGCCGCACCCGTCCGAACCCGTCGTCGTGAAGCCCCCGGAGGAGAAGAGCCGATGAACCTGCGGAACCGGACCAGGGTGATCATCCTGCTGGTCGCCGTCGTGCTGCTCGGCGCGGTCGGCACCGGGGCCGTCCTCTACGCCGCCGACCGCACCGCCCGCCGGGACCAGGCCCAGCCCGGCGGGCCGTCCGTCGCGTCCGGCCCGGTGTCACTACAGGTGCAGTCCGGCGGACGACAGCTGTTGTTCCGCAACATGGCCTGGGGCCCGCACCGGGACGAGATCACCACCGTCGCCGCCGACCACCCGGACGGCCCGCGCACCGCCTCGGGCGTCCAGTGCCTGCGCTTCCACGCCGCCGCCGGCACCGGCATCTGCCTCCAGGCCCAGCACGGCGCGCTGGAGGACACCTACCGCGCCGTCGTCCTGGACGACCACCTGCGCGAGCTCCGCTCGTTCCCGGCGGCCGGCATCCCCACCCGCTCCCGGGTCTCGCCGTCCGGGCACCTCGCCGCCTGGACGGTCTTCGTCAGCGGCGACTCGTACGCGGGCAGCGACTTCTCCACCCGCACCTCGATCGTGGACGTCCGGGACTGGAACCTGCGGGAGAACCTGGAGGACTTCGCGGTCGTCCTGGACGGCCGCCCGTACCAGGCGCACGACATCAACATCTGGGGCGTCACCTTCGCCGACGACACCACCTTCTACGCCACCCTCGCCAGCGCCGGGCAGACCCACCTCGTCCGCGGCGACCTCACCGCCCGCACCCTCACCGCCCTGCACGGCAACGTCGAGTGCCCCTCGCTCTCCCCGGACGGCACCCGCGTCGCCTACAAGAAGCGCGTCCCCGGCCTGCCCGCCGACGCCCCGTGGCGGCTGTACGTGCTCGACCTCGCCACCATGACCGAGACCGCCACCGCCGAGCAGCGCAACATCGACGACCAGGCGCTCTGGTCCGGCGCCGGCACCCTGGTCTACGCCCTGCCCGGCGACTACGGCGCCGACCTGTGGACCGTCCCGGCGGACGGTTCGGGCCGCGCGGAGTCGGTCACCAAGGCCGCGGTCGCCCCCGCCTACCTGGGCTGAGGAACTCTCGGCTACCGTCCCACGTCGAGCAGAGTGTGACGTCCCGATCAGGCACCTCGAACAAATGTCCTGATCAGACGTCCTGATCGAGCGTTCTGACCGAACGGGGGAGCAAGACAACCGTGGACGGCATCCCACCCGAGCGCACGGTGACCGACTCGTGGCCAGCCCTGCACGGCCGCCCGGTCCTGCGGCGCACCGTCGCCGTCGGGCTGGTGCTGTGCGTGTCCGTCGCCGCCGCCCTCGTGGTGCGCGGCGTCAACGCGCTCACCGCCGGCGGCACCGGCCGCGAGACCGACCGCGACCGCGCCGAACGCCTGGCCGGGCTCCACCCCTCCCAGCACCCCGGCGTCGGCCGCTTCTACGTCCCGGTCGGCGCCGTCTACACCCACACCTCCGACGGCGCCCCGGTCGCCTACCTGCACTACCGCCTCGGCGGCGGCCGGGCCCCCGGTCTCGGCGACTTCCTCAGCGCCTACGACCTCCCCGCGCCCGGCCCGGTCGCCCCGCTCCCCGCCGACCTGCTCGCCGCCCTCGGCGGCGACGAGCCGGCCGAGGCCCCGGAACTCCCCGACTCCCCGCCGCCGCCCGTCGCCACCCCCTCCCCCTCGGCCACCCCCGCTCCCGCCGAGAGCCCGTCCCCGGAGGCCACCCCCGTCCCGGAGTCCGACGACCCCCTCGCCGAGCCCGCCGACCCCGCCGACCCGGCCCCCGTGGTCGCCCCCGCCCCGGACCCCGTCCCGGACGAGCCCGCCGCCCCGGACGAGCCCACCCCCGACGACCCCGCCCCGAGCCCCACCTGGACCCCCACCCCCAGCCCCACCGCCCTCCCCACCCACGCCCCCACGGCCCGCCGCATCTACGTCGCCACCATCTCCGGCGGCCTCCCCGGCGCCGCCGACATCTACATCCGCGCCACCGGCTGACCCTGGCCGTCCACGCTCACCCGCCGCTCCGCGCCGGCCTCCGGACGCGCCTGCGCCCCGCCAGGAGGGACTCGGCGGGGCGCGGGCGTTCGGGAGGGGCTGGTCAGCGGGCGGCGGTGGCCGGTTCGGGGCGGGGGGTGGGGGGCTCGGCTGCGGCTGTGGAGGGGGTGGTGGCCGGGGCCGGGGTCGGGGTGCGGCGGGTGGGGGCCTGGCCGACGAGCATGGCGGCGAGGGCGAGGAGGAGGCCGAGGACCTGCCAGGGGGTGAGGGTCTGGCCGAGGACGAGGAGGCCGCCGAGGGTGGCGACGACCGGGTTGATCAGGCCGAGGAAGGAGGCCGGGCCGGCGCCGAGGTGCTCGATGCCGCGGAACCAGAGGGAGTAGGCGAGCGCGGTGCCGAACAGGCCGAGGTAGGCGAAGCCGGCCAGGTTGGCGGCGCTCAGGGCCGGCGGTGCGCCCTCGACCAGGGCGGCGAGCGGGACGAGGAAGACCGAGCCGGCCAGGAGCTGCCAGCCGGTGAGGTCGAGCAGGGTGGCGCCCTCGGGGCGGCCCCAGCGGCGGGTGAGGACGGTGCCCATGGCCATCAGCGAGATCCCGGCGACCATCGAGGCGATGCCGACGCCGTCCAGCCGGGCGCCGCTCTTGAGCACCAGCAGGGCCACTCCGCCGACCCCGACCAGTCCGGCGATCACCGCCCGCCGTCCGGGGCGCACCCGCAGCACGCCGATCGAGAACCCGGCGACGAGCAGCGGCTGGATCGCCCCGATGGTGGCGGCGACGCCGCCGGGCAGGCGGTAGGCGCCGACGAACATCAGCGGGAAGAACAGTCCGATGTTGAGCATCCCGAGCACGGCCGCGCGCCCCCACCAACGCCCCTTGGGAAGTCGGCGGCCGATCAGCAGCAGGAGCAGTCCGGCCGGGAGCGCGCGGAGCGCGGCGAGCAGCAGCGGGCGGCCGTCGGGCAGCAGCTGGGTGGTGACGAGGTAGGTGGTGCCCCACGCGGCCGGGGCGAGTGCGGCGGTGGCGGCGATCCCCGCGCGCTTGCGGTCCATGACGGCCATGACGTCCCCCTGAACGTTGATTATCTGAACGTTGAGATAATTTCTACGCCGGGGATCCGCGAACGTCAAGTATGTGAATGTTAAGATATCTACGTCGGGTGGGCAGTGGACACTGGACGGCTACGGACAGACGGCTCCGGAAGGGCGGCGGGCATGCAGCAGCGCGACACCGTGGACGACATCGTCGAGCAGTGGGCCCGGGCCCGCCCCGAGCTGGACGCCGGGCCGATGGCCCTGATCGGCCGGCTGCGACGGCTCAACGTCCGGGTCGACAACGCCCTGCGCGAGTACTTCACCGCCTGCGGCCTGGACTCCTCCGAGTTCGACGTGCTGGCCACCCTGCGCCGCTCCGGCGAGCCGTACGAGCTCAACGCCCGCGCGCTGCTCAAGTCCGCGATGGTCACCTCCGGGGCCATCACCAACCGGGTCGACCGGCTGTCCGCCAAGGGACTGGTCGAGCGCAACCCCTGCCCGACCGACCGCCGGGCCGTCCTGGTCCGCCTCACCCCGGCCGGCAAGGAGCTGATCGACGGGGCGCTGGCCGGTCACGTCCGCAACGAGGAGCGCATCCTCTCGGCCCTCGACGCGGACGAGCGCAACCGGCTCGACGCCCTGCTGCGCAAGCTCCTCATCGCGCACGGGGACACCGAGCCGCTCCTCTGAGCCGGGGCCGGTGCCGCGGTGGAGGGGGCGGGCGGCGTGTCCAGCGGTGTCCCGGCGGCGTTATCCCCTGCGGAAGCCCACCGGAGGAGAGGCCCCGATGAAAGAGAAGACCCCCAGGGACATCGCCGTCGGCGACCAGCTGCGGGCCGCCGGCACCGAGGGTGCCCAGTGGCTGACCGCCTCCGGGTGGGGGCCGCCGGTCAAGGTGCCGCTGCAGGAGGCGGCGAAGTGGCAGCAGGAGACCCGCGCCCGGATGCTGGCGTCGCAGCGGGACGAGTCCTGCACCTGGTGCGACCACCTGCTGTACGGCGGGCCGCAGCCCGTCGTCGTGCACGCGGAACACCCGACCCACCTGATCTGCCGCGCCTGCTCGATCGCCGCCCGCCCCCGCCGGGTCTGCCTGGACTGCGGGGAACCCGCCGCCTCCACGTCCCCGGCCGACGGGCGCGAGGACGTCTTCATGGGCGCGGTGGCGATCTACACCCGGCTGCGCTGCGCCGCCTGCCACCACTCCGACCCGCTCACCGGCACCTTCGGCCAGCCCGTCTGACCGGGGCGTCTGGTCGGGAGGTCCGATCGGGCCGCCCGACCGGGCCGCTCAACGGCGTGCGACCAGCGCGTACCGCTCGTCGTCCACTGGACCGCCCCACAGCTCGGCCTCCCCGCCGAGCGGCTCGACCCGCAGCTCGGAGACCAACGGCCGTACGGCCGCCGCGAGTTCCTCCGCCCCGACCCCGCCGCCCCACGGCAGCGGCCCTGCCCCGGCCGGGTACGGCGAGACGGTGGCCTGCCCGGTCTCCCGCCAGCGGCCCTCGACCAGGACCAGCCGGCCGCCCGGCCGCAGCAGCCGCACCCAAGCGCGCAGCGCCCGCTCGGGCTCGGGGAGCGTCCAGACCAGGTGCCGCGACAGCAGGACGTCGAAGCTCTCGTCCCCGAGCGGCGGCGCGCCCGCGTCACCCACCAGGAACCGCGCCGTCAGGCCCGCCGCGACCAGCTTCGCCCTGGCCCGCCGGACCATCCTCGGCGCCAGGTCCACGCCCGTCACCCGGTGCCCGTCCGCCGCGAGCAGCAGCGAGAGCGAGCCGGTGCCGCACCCGACGTCCAGCACGTCCGCCGCCCCGCCCGGCACCCACCCCCGCACCCGCCGAAGCCACGCCGCCCGCACCGGCCCCGCCCGCAACCCGTGGTCGGGCTCCTCGTCGAAGGCCGCGGCGGCCGCGTCCCAGTACTCGGCAATGGCGCGGCGGCCGGAGTCATCCATGGCGCGCATCATCGCAACCGCCACCGACACGGGCCGCTACCCGCCGATGGGGAAGGGGATCCCGTGCCGGTCCCCGCTCACCGACCGCCGAATGACGTTGACCAGCCTGACCTGTGCCGCAGTCGTCGACCGCCGAGCCTGCTCGAACTCGTCCGGAGACAGCGGATCGGTTCGTGGGTCGCGGCTACGAGCCACCTGATCGAGGAAGGTCTCGACGGCACGGCCGAACTCGTCGAGCTCGGCGGCGACTTCCCTGGGTGCGATCAGGCTCGCGTGCATCAGGGCCGCACTCCATGCGCCCCAGTCGTAGTCCCAGCCACGCCGTTCGCCGTGTGCGCGCCTGAGTTCCATTGTGAATCCGGCGTAGTGGCCCAGTAGTTCCCGGTATGCGGCGAGCTGCTGGTCCCGGGACCAGTGCCGGTCCTGGGCGCGGCGCGTGACGATGCCGCCGACCAGTACACCTGCCGTGGCTGAAAGCGCCCCGGCCGCCGTCGTCACCAGTGTGTCCAACATGGGGCCTCCTCGCCAGCGCTGACGAACGGCGGCACGAGACCAGGGCCCGGGTGCGTTGCGGGGAAGTACCCGAAGCTGCCCCAAGGTGGCACGGTGCCGGAACCCGCCGACCGTACCGGCTCACCCCACCACACCCCGGGGAGCTTGCCAACTGTGTTGGACGGGTTGGAGGTTGGCGCTTGCGGATCGAATTCGACAGCTTCTCCCGAGCTGTCATTCGCCCAGGGGTCTTGTGGACCGTTGGCTCCAGGCGGAGGCAACGGCTCTCTGTGTGTCGCCTGCGCCCGCCCCGCAGTCGGGGCGGCAGATCCCCTCACCCCGCTCCGCCCAGGGTCGGTGGCTGCCAGTCGAAGGTCGCGGCCGAGCGGTTCAGCAGGGTGCGGGCGGGGAGGAGGCCGGTGAGGGTGAGGGCGGTGTCGCGCAGGAGGGTGGCGGCGGGGGAGCGGAGGGCGACGAGGTCGCCGATGCGGCGGGAGGCGGCGACGACGGCGGTGGTGCGGGGGAGTCGGGCGGCGGTGTAGGCGGGCAGGGCGGCGGCCGGGTCGGCGGCGGGGGTGAGCAGGGAGGCGAGGACGACGGCGTCCTCGATGGCCTGGCAGGCGCCCTGGCCCTGGAAGGGGCACATCGCGTGGGCGGCGTCGCCGAGGAGGGCGACCCGGCCGTGGTGGTGGGCGGGCAGCGGGTCCGCGAGGTCCCAGACGTCGTGGCGCAGGACGCGTTCGGGCTCGGCCAGGGCGAACAGCTGCGGTACGGGGGCGCACCAGTCGCCGAACCGGCGCAGGAGTTCGGCCCGCTCGTCCCCGTCGGCGGCCCGCTCGCCGGCCGGGGCGAGGGCGGCACCGTAGACGTAGACCCGGCCGTCGGCGAGCGGGACGACTCCGGCGAGCCGGCCGCGGCCCCACACCTCGCCGACGGCGGCCGGGCGGCGGTCGGGGGTGACGACGGCGCGCCAGGTGGTGAAGCCGCTGTAGCGGGGGCCGGGGTGGCGGGGGAAGAGCAGGGCCCGGGTCGCGGAGCGGATGCCGTCGGCGGCGACGACCAGGTCGGCGGTCTCCTCCCCGTCGGCGGTGCGCAGGACGGCGGGCTCGGTGGCGCTGCCGGGGGTGACGAGGGTGGCGGGCGAGCCGGTGCGGACGGTGTCCTCCGGGAGCGCGTCGACCAGGGCGGCGATGACGTCGGCGCGGGCGACGGCGGCGATGGTGTCGCCGAAGCGGGCCTCGAAGGCCGTGGTGTCGAGGCGGGCGAGCCAGCGGCCGGAGGGGTGGCGCAGGCCGACGGCGGGGTGCGGGGCGGCGAGGGCGCGCAGGCGCGCGCCGACGCCGAGCCGGTCGAGGGAGCGCAGGGCGTTGGGGGCGAGGGCGAGCCCGGCGCCGACGGGTTCGAGGGATTCGGCGCGTTCGTGGACGCGTACGGGGATGCCCTGCCGGTGGAGGGCGAGGGCGGCGGTGAGGCCGCCGATGCCGCCGCCGATGACGATCGCCTGGTGCAGGCCCATGAGGGGGCTCCTCTTCTCGCGCGACCCGGTCACTACAGGTGTAGTGTCCGATGTCCGGCACGCTACTACATGTGTAGTGAGCCGTAAACTACGGCTGTAGTGAGTTGGGGGAGCCCGACTGGAAAGGCCATGATCGGACCCATGACACCCCCGCGCCCGACCCTGATCGCCGACGCCGCCATCGACCTGATCGCCGACGCCGGCCTGCGCGGGCTCACCCACCGCGCCGTGGACGACGCGTCCGGCCTGCCCGCCGGCTCGACCTCCAATCTCGCCCGGACCAGGGCCGCCCTGCTGGAGCTCGTGCTCACCCGGATCGTCGAGCGGGAGACCGCCGACTTCCCGGTCCTCGCCGAGGGCGAACTGCCGCGGGCCGCCGTCCCGCCGCGCGAACTGCTGGCCGAGGTCGGCGCCGAGGTGCTCTTCCGGGCGCTCACGGAGGGCCGCCGACTCACCCTGGCCCGCCTGGAACTCGCCCTGGAGGCCACCCGCAGGCCCGAACTGCGCACCCTCTACGACCGCCTGGGCGCGCGCTTCGCCCAGCGCGCCGCCGAGCTGCTCGCCGCCTCCGGCTCGGGCGACCCCACGGGGGACGCCCGCCGGTTGATCCGCTGGTGCGACGGCGTGCTGTTCAACGCCACGGCCGGCAGCGGGCACTGGCACGTGCCGATGCCGGAGGAACTGCGCGAGGAGATCGACCGCTACCTCGCCGTGCTGCTCGACCGGTAGGAGCCGGTAGGACCGGTGGGACCCGGTCGGGCCGGGGCCCGGGGGTGCCCGCCTATACTCCCTCTGCCCGATCAGGCAGGGGGAAGAAATGCTGAACACGCTCGACGTCGCGGTACTGGTGGTGGTCGGGGTGGCGCTGCTGGTGCGGCTGGCGACGCTGCCGGTGCTGGTCCGTGCCCAAGCGGCAACGCGCCGCCGGGCGTTGGCGGCCGCCGCTGCGGACCCGGCCGGAGGTGCGCGGGGCGGCACCGGCGCGACGATCGGCGAACTGACGGTGGGTCTGCTGACCGCCGTGGGAGTGCTGGCCGTCCTGCGCGCCTGGAGCAGCGTCCTCTTCGAGGGGCTGGGGCGGTCGTTCGACGTCTACAACGCGCGGTACCTCACGATCGTCTCGCACCTGCCCCTCCACTCGGCGCGGACCTGGTACATCACCTCCTTCGTCGTCTGCCTGCTGCTCTGGCTGCTGCTCTGGTGCCTGACCCAGCGCAACCTGTGGACCGTCGGCATGCCGCCTCGGCTGTGGCGGGCCGGCCGGACCCGGGCCCAGGTCGCCGGCCTGCTCGCCCTCCGCGCGGTGCTCGCCGTGTTCCTCCTGCCGGTCGGGCTGATCGTCGCCGCGCTGGTGTTCCAGGCCGTCGCGATGGCGGCGAGCCGCCGGGCCAGGCCGGTCGGCGCGGAGGCGGTACGCGCCGAAGAGGCCCGAGCGGCCCAGGCCGCCCAGGCGCTCCCGGCGTCGCCGTACCCGTACGTGCCCACCGCGCCGGCGCGGGCGCCGTACGTCCCGCCGCAGACGCCGTACGCCCCGCCTCAGGCCCCGTACGTCCCCACGCAGTTCGGGCAGCCCGCCCCTCCGGTGCCGGCTGCCCCGGCCGCCCCGCCGGTGCTGCCGAGGCCGCCCGTCGGCAGCCCCCTCAGTGCTCACGAGCCCCGCACGATCGGCGGCTACCAGCTCCTCGGCCGGATCGGCTCCGGCGGCATGGGCACGGTCTACCTCGCCCAGCGGCAGGGCTCCGCCACCCAGGTCGCGCTCAAGACCATCAACCTCGAACTCCTCGACGACGCCGACCTGTTGCGCCGCTTCCAGCGCGAGTCCGAGGTGCTGGCGATGGTCCCCGGCGCCTACACCGCCCGGGTGCTCGACACCGGTGTGGACTCCGGACGCCCGTACCTGGCCATGGAGTTGCTGGACGGCCGCCCGCTGGACGCCCACCTGCGCGAGCAGGGGCCGATCCGCTCCGCCGAGGCGCTGCGGGCCCTCGCGCTGGCGCTGGCCGTGGCGCTGTCCGGGGTGCACCGCCTGGGGCTCGTCCACCGGGACCTCAAGCCCGCCAACATCATGCTGACCACGGCCGGTCCGCGCCTGCTGGACTTCGGCATCGCGGCGATCGTGGACGGCACCCGGCTGACCGCCACCGGCGGCGGGCCGGGCACCCTGACGTACATGGCGCCGGAGCAGTTCGGCGAGGAGCGGGTCGGTACGGCGGCCGACGTGTGGGCCTGGGCGTGCTGCGTGGTGTGCGCGGCGCACGGCGCCAGCCCGTTCGCGGCGACCAACACGGGAGCGGTGATCCGCCGGATCGTGGAGACCGGGCCCGAACCCGCGGCGCTGGCGGCGGTCCAGGCCCTCGACCCGGCGCTCGCCGCCGTCGTCACCCGCGCGCTGGCCATGGCCCCCGAACAGCGCCCGGCGGACGGCACGGCCCTGCTGGCGGCGCTGGCGGCGGCCCAGCCGACGGCGCCGGACCCGGCGGCCGTCCACGACCAGATCACCCGGGGCTGGCAGACCCTCGCGCTGTAGCGGCGGCGACGGGTCCGGCCCCGGTGGCTCCGGAAGCGAGGGTGCGGCCTCAGCCGTCGGACGTTGCCCGCCCGGCGACGAGCCGGGCGCAGTCGTCCACCGAGGCCCGCGAGGTGTCGACGACCAGGTCGTACGTGACGCCCTCGTGCACCAGCGAGGCCTGCGCGGCGGCCATCCCGGCCGCCCGGTCGCCGCGGGCCGCCTCCCGCTTCGCGGCCACCGCCGGATCGCAGCGCACCCCGACCCAGAGCACGTCCAGGCCCTCCAGTGCCGACCGCCACCGGGCCTGCGAGGCGGCGCCGCCGAGGAACACCTCGTCCACCACGATCCGGGCCCCGGCCCGGGCCATCGCCGCGACCCCGAGCGTCCAGGCGGCGTCCAGGGTGGCGAAGACCGGGCCGACCTCGACCGTCCCGTCCCCGTCCTCCAGCCCGCCGATGCCCTCGCCGCCGGTGCGCAGCGACGGCGGCAGCGCCTCGACCATGGTGTCCGCGCCGAGGTGCAGCCAGGGGTCCGGCAGCAGCTCCTGCAGGCGCAGGGCGATGCTCGACTTGCCGGAGCTGGAGCCGCCGTTGAGAACGATCACATGCATGCGCGGAGCCTACGGCCGCACACCCCGCGTCGTCGCGGCGTTATCCCGGGGGTGCCAGAGGGGCGCGGCCGTGGATCGCACGGCCCCGACCGCCCCCCATCAATGCCGCCCCCATCAACGCCGCCCCCCACCGCCGAAGCCCCGGACTACGCCGCCCCCGCCGCGAAGGCCGCCGCCGCGGCGGTGAAGGAGGCGGCCACCGCCGGTGCGCCCGCCCAGTGCAGGTGCAGGTAGGAGGCGTGCACGTTGCCGCTCGCGAAGCCCTCGGTGCGGGGGCCGGTCGGCAGGCGCCAGCCCCAGGCGGGGAGTTCGCCCGCGCCGGGCTCGCAGACCGTGCGGTGGAACTCGTGGCCGCGCAGCCTGGTGCCGGCCGGGGCCAGCGGGGAGTCGTGCAGGGCGACCGCCTCCCGGTAGCCGAGGGTGAGGCGTTCGGTCATCCGGGCGTCGGTGGGCAGCACGCCGCACATCGGCAGGCCGTCCAACTCCCGTCCCAGGTAGAGCAGTCCGGCGCACTCGGCGGCGACCGGCCCGCCCGCGGCGGCGAACGCGGCGATGGCGGCGCGCAGCGGGGCGTTGCCGCTCAGCTCGCGGACGTACAGCTCGGGGAAGCCGCCGCCGATGACCAGGCCGGCCGTTCCGGCGGGCAGCGAGGAGGCGTGCAGCGGGTCGAACGGGACCACCTCCGCGCCCGCCGCGCCGAGCAGTTCGGCGTTCTCGGCGTACGAGAAGGAGAAGGCCGCGCCGCCCGCCACCGCGATCCGGGGCCGGCCGGCCACCGGGGTGACCTCGGCCGACGGGTCCCAGGGTTCGGCGTCCAACTCCGGTGCCGTCCGGGCGAGTTCGAGCAGGGCGTCCAAGTCGACCGAGGAGGCGACCAGTTCACCCATGTCGGCGACCGCCTGGAGGGCCTCCGCCGAGCGTTCCACCGCCGGGATCAGCCCGAGGTGGCGGGAGGGTGTGGCGACCGCCGCCGAGCGGCGCAGCGCGCCCAGCACCGGCACGCCGGAGCCCTCCTCCAGGGCCTCGCGCAGCAGGTGCTCGTGCCGGTCGGAGGCGACCCGGTTGAGGATCACCCCGGCGAGCCGCACCTGCGGGTCCCAGGAGGCGAATCCGTGCACCAGCGCGGCCACCGAGCGGGACTGCGAGGAGCCGTCCACGACCAGCACCACCGGCGCCCGCAGCAGCTTGGCGACGTGCGCCGTGGAGGCCAGTTCGCCGCGCCCGGAGGCCCCGTCGAACAGGCCCATGACCCCCTCGACGACGGCGACGTCCGCCCCCGCCGCGCCGTGCAGGAACAGCGGCGCGATCCGCTCCGGCCCGCACATGAAGGCGTCCAGGTTGCGGCCCGGGCGCCCGGCGGCGAGCGCGTGGTAGCCCGGGTCGATGTAGTCGGGGCCGACCTTGTGCGGCGACACCGCCAGCCCGCGCGCGGCGAGCGCCGCGATCAGGCCGGTGGCGACGGTGGTCTTGCCGGCGCCCGAGGAGGGCGCGGCGACGACGAGGCGGGGGATGTTGCTCAACGGTCTACCACTCGATACCGCGCTGGCCCTTGCGGCCGGCGTCCATGGGGTGCTTGACCTTGGTCATCTCGGTGACCAGGTCGGCGAAGCCGGTCAGCGCCTCGGGCGCGTACCGGCCGGTGATGACGACGTGCTGGCTGCCCGGGCGGTCCTTGAGCACGGCGACCACCTCGTCCGGGTCGACCCACCCCCAGTGCATCGGGTAGGTGAACTCGTCGAGCACGTAGAAGCGGTAGGTCTCGGCCGCGAGGTCGCGCTTGACCTGCTCCCAGCCCTCCTTGGCCGCCTCCTCGCTGGACATCTCCTGCTCGGCGGAGCGCTGGATCCAGGACCAGCCGGAGCCCATCTTGTGCCAGTCGACGGTGCCGCCCTCGCCGGAGGCGCCGAGCACGCGCAGCGCGTTCTCCTCGCCGACCTTCCACTTGGCGGACTTCACGAACTGGAACACCCCGACCGGCCAGCCCTGGTTCCAGGCCCGCAGCGCCATGCCGAACGCGGCCGTGGACTTGCCCTTGCCGGGGCCGGTGTGCACGGCGGTGATCGGCAGCGTGCGGCGCTGACGGGTCGTCAGGCCGTCGTCGGGGACGCTCTCGGGGACTCCCTTGGGCATGTCGGCTCAGGCCGCCTTTCGCATCGAAGTGGTCGAACGGTTCGCGGAGCGGTCCGCGGCGCGGTTCTCGCGGACGAGCGAGGCCACGCCCTCGGCGCGCAGCTCGTCCAGGCTGACGGCGGTGCCGCCGAGCAGCCCGGCCAGGGTGCGGGCCAGGCCCAGGCGGACCGGGCCGGACTCGCAGTCCAGCACCACGCTGGCCGTGCCCTGCGCCGCGAACAGCGCGGCCGCGCGGCGCGACTGGGCGAGCGCGTCCCGCCCGCCGGTGGCCCGGCCGTCGGTCACCACGACCAGCAGCGGGCGCCGGCTCGGGTCGCGCAGCCGCTCCACCCGCAGCACCTCGTGGGCGCGCAGCAGGCCGGCGGCGAGCGGGGTCCGCCCGCCGGTGGGCAGCGACTCCAGCCGGGCCGCGCCGACCTCCACCGAGGAGGTGGGCGGCAGTGCCAGCTCGGCGCCCGAGCCCCGGAAGGTGATCATGCCGATCTTGTCGCGGCGCTGGTAGGCGTCCATCAGCAGCGACAGCACCGCGCCCTTGACGGCGGTCATCCGCTGCCGGGCGGCCATCGAGCCGGAGGCGTCCACCACGAACAGCACCAGGTTGGACTCCCGTCCCTGGCGCACCTGTTCGCGGAAGTCGTCCTTGTGCACCACCAGCGCCCGCCCGCTGCGCCCGCGCGCGGCCTGGTGCGGCGCGGCGGCCTGGAGGGTCGCGGTCAGGTGCAGTCGGGCGAGCGCGCCCTGCGGGCGGCGGGCGCGGATGGTGTGCCCGCCGGTGGTCTCGGCGGGGGAGCGGCGGCCCTGGGCGCCGTGCCCGGTGCCCTTCACGGTGAACAGCCGCGTCCGGTACGGGTCGCCGGCTGCGACCGGCGCCGACTCCCGTGTAGGGGCCGGGTGTTGGGCCGGTACGGGCGGCTGCGCGGGTGCCTCGGGGCCATCGGAGGCGGGGTCCTCGGGGGAGGGCGCCTCGGGCGCCTCGGGGCCGCCGTCGGACGGCTCGGGCGCGCCGCCGCCGTCGGGGCCGCCCCCGTCCGGGCCGCCCTCCGGCCCGTCGCCGTCGTCGCTGCCGCCACCGTCGCCGTCCGGGCCGGGCCCGTCGTCCTCGGGCTCCGGCTCCTCCTGCTGGGCGTGCTCCTCCAGCGTCCGGTCCAGCTGCTCCTCGTCCAGCCCGGGCGCGTCGAAGGGGTTGCGGCGACGGCGGTGCGGCAGTGCCAGCTGGGCGGCCTTGCGGACGTCCTCCTCCAGCACCTCGGTGCGCCCGTCCCAGGCGGCCAGCGCGACGGCGGTGCGGGCCATCACGATGTCCGCGCGCAGCCCGTCCACCTCGAACGCGGCGCACACGGCGGTGATCTGACGCAGCGCCACATCGGTCAGCTCGACCTTGGGCAGCAACTCCCGTGCGGCGGTGATGCGTTCGGCGAGCGCCCGCTCCTCCTCGGCGAACCGCGCGGCGAATCCGGTCGGGTCCGCGTCGTACCCGAGCCGGCGGCGGACCACCTCGGCGCGCTCGGCCGGGTCCCGGGTGGCGGCGATCTCGACGGTCAGCCCGAACCGGTCGAGCAGCTGCGGCCGCAGCTCGCCCTCCTCCGGGTTCATGGTGCCGACCAGCAGGAACCGGGCCGCGTGCCGCACCGACACGCCCTCGCGCTCGACGTACGAGCGGCCCATCGCGGCGGCGTCCAGCAGCAGGTCCACCACGTGGTCCTGGAGCAGGTTCACCTCGTCGATGTAGAGCACGCCGCGGTGCGCCCGGGCGAGCAGTCCGGGCTCGTAGGCCTTGACGCCCTCGGCCAGCGCCCGCTCCAGGTCGAGCGAGCCGACGATCCGGTCCTCGGCCACGCCGACCGGCAACTCCACCAGCTGGGAGGGCCGTTCGGAGGAGGACGGGGAGTCGTGCGGCCCGTCCGGGCACTGCGGGTCGGGCGCGGCCGGGTCGCAGGCGAAGCGGCAGTCGTCCACGGTGGCGATGGACGGCAGCAGGCCGGCCAGCGCGCGCACCATGGTCGACTTCGCGGTGCCCTTCTCGCCGCGCACCAGCACGCCGCCCACGGCCGGGGAGACCGCGTTCAGCAGCAGTCCGAGCCGCAGGTCGGCCATGCCGACGATCGCGGTGAACGGATAGCGGACGTCACTCATGCCGTACCCCAGTCCTGTCGTGCCTGACTCTGTGATCGTGCCCGGCCCTGCTGCCCCGCCCGGTTCGGCGGTCCTGCCCAGCCCTGCGTCCGTGTCCGGCTCATGCGTCACTCCCAGGGGCCCCGGGCGGGAGGAACGGCAGCGATCCGGCCGCCGGCACCCCGCCCTCGATCAGCTTCCACAGCGCGTCGGTGTCCGCGTGCTCCTCGATCAGGTCGCCCAGCCGGTCCAGCCGGGCCTCGCGCGCCGCGGCGAAGGAGGTGTCCGGCGCCGGGACGAACGCCCGGCCGGACAACTCGGCGACCTCGCGCAGGAGTTCGCGGCGGAACCCGTCGTTCTCCAGCGCGCCGTGCCAGGTCGTGCCCCAGACCGGGCCGACCCGGCAGCCGTCCAGGAAGGGACTGCCCCCCTCCACGGTCACCACCCCGTGGTGGATCTCGTAGCCCTCGACCCGCTGCCCGAACGCCTCGCCGACCGGCCGCGCCAGCACCTTCTCGACGCCGAACCGCACCCGCGTCGGCAGCAGGCCGAGGCCGTCGACGGCGCCCGCCTTCGACTCGACCTCGTCCACGATCGAGTGCGCCAGCATCTGGTAGCCGCCGCAGACCCCGAGGACCGGCAGTCCGGCCGCCACCCGCGCTTTCAGGGCCGGCTCCAGGCCGCGCTCGCGCAGCCAGGCGAGGTCCGCGACGGTGGCCCGGGTACCGGGCAGCACCACCAGGTCGGCGTCGGCCAGCTCCTCCGGCCTGGTCGCCCAGCGGACCAGCACGCCCGGCTCCTGCGCGAGCGCGTCCATGTCGGTGAAGTTGGACAGCCGGGGGAAGCGCACCACGGCCACCCGCAGCACGTCCGCGCCGAGCGGCCCGGGCCCGTCCGCCCGGTCCGCCACGGTGGACAGGTCCAGCGAGTCCTCGGCGTCCAGCCAGAGCCCGGGCAGCATCGGCAGCGTGCCCAGCACCGGACGGCCGGTCAGCTCGTGCAGCATCTCCAGCCCGGGCGCCAGCAGCCGCGCGTCGCCGCGGAACTTGTTGACGAACCAGCCCGCCACGTGCCGCTGGTCCTCCGCCGACAGCAGCGCCAGCGTCCCGTACATCGCCGCGAAGACCCCGCCGCGGTCGATGTCCCCGACCACCACCACCGGCAGGGCGGCGGCCGTGGCCAGGCCCATGTTGGCGATGTCGCGGTCGCGCAGGTTGATCTCGGCGGGCGATCCCGCGCCCTCGCAGACCACCACGTCGTAGCGGCCGCGCAGGTCGGCCAGGCACTCCAGGGCGCGCTCCAGCAGGACGGGCTTGCGCTCGCGGTAGTCCAGCGCGCCGACCTCGGCCACCGGCCGGCCGAGCAGCACCACCTGGCTGCGGCCGTCCGCGCCCGGCTTGAGCAGCACCGGGTTCATCGCCGCCTCCGGCTCCACCCGGGCGGCCTGCGCCTGCATCGCCTGGGCGCGGCCGATCTCGGCGCCGTCGGCGGTGACGAAGGAGTTGAGCGACATGTTCTGCGCCTTGAACGGCGCGACCCGTACGCCCTGGCGGGCGAGCCACCGGCAGATCCCGGCCGTCACCACGCTCTTGCCCGCGTCCGAGGTCGTCCCCGCGACCAGCAGTGCGTTGCTCATGCCCGTCCCCTCTTCTTCAGCAGTGCCCGCAGCAGGACGTGCCCCGCGACCGTCGTACCCAGCGCCAGTGCGCCCACCCGCCGGGAGAGCGCGCAGGCCCGCTCGATGTCGTCCACCGTCACCGGCCGCAGCTCCGCGCCCAGGACGGGCCGGTGCTCCACCCGCTCGCCGTACCGCAGCGTGCCGCCCAGTCGGACGCCCACCGCGCCGGCGAACGCCGATTCGGCCTGGCCCGCGTTCGGGCTCGGGTGCGCGGAGCCGTCGCGCCGCCAGACCCGCCAGGCGGTCCGGGGCTCGGGGGCGGCGGCCACCGTCAGCAGCGCCGTCAGCCGGGCGCCCGGCCAGCCCGCCACGTCGTCCAGCCGGGCCGAGGCCCAGCCGAACCGGGCGTAGCGGGGCGAGCGGTGGCCGACCATGGCGTCCAGGGTGTTCACGGCGCGGAAGGCCAGCAGGCCGGGGGTGCCGGCCAGGGCGCCCCAGGTCAGCGCGTTCACCACGGCGTCGGCGGTGTTCTCGGCCACCGACTCGACCACCGCCCGGGCGATCTGCTGCCCGTCCAGCGCGCTCGGGTCCCGCCCGCACAGGTGCGGCAGCCGCTCCCGGGCGGCGGCGAGGTCGCCGGCGGCCAGCGAGCGGCCGATGGTGCGGGCCTCCCGGGTCAGCGAGGTGCCGCCGAGCACCGTCCAGGTCGCGGCCGCCGCCAGCGCCGCCCGGCCCAGCGGGCGCCGGCCCACCGTACGGTCCAGGGCGAACGCGCCCGCCGCGACCGCGCCCACGCACAGCGCGGTGTACCCGGCCCCGGCGGCGCGGTCGTCGCGCCACAGCCGCCGCTCCAGCCGGGTCGCGGCGCTGCCGAAGAAGGCCACCGGGTGGCCCCGGCGGGGGTCGGCGAAGCGGGCGTCGGCGGCGTAGCCCGCGGCGGCGCCGAGTGCGAACACGGCGGCGCGGGCCAGCGGGCGCGAGGCTCGGGTCAGCGGGCGCGGAGCGGGGGAAGGCGCGCGCGGGGTCATCGGCCGCACGGCGGAGGGCAGCTCGGAGTCCGGCCGGGCGGGGCAGCCTGCATCGCGTGCGTGTCCTCACTCAGGGTCCGCGCCCTGGATCGACGTGACGGCGGCGAGAGTCTCCTGGCTTCCGGGTCGAACGCACCCCCGGAGCCTTCCAGCGGCCGTCGACGGCCCGCCGTGGCGATGTTCCGAGCGTGCTCCCCGGTGACAGTGGCGGGACCGCGCCGGACTTCCACCGGCTTCCTCTCCATGCCTCCGTTTGGCCCCAGGATCCCATCACGGGCCCGAACCGGGAGTCAACCGAGGTCACGGAGGGGTTGGTCACACGGGGACGCCGCTGACGCCCGGTCGGATCGCCCGGCGCGGCCCCGCCCCGACCCCCGCCACCGGCACCCCCTGAGTACCGCCCTGAGCACCCCGGGAGCGCCCGCCGGGTGACCCGGACGGCCCAGCCCGGTGGCCGGTCGGGCGGAGCGCCGGTGAACTGGGGCTCGAACACCGTCCGGTCCGTGAAGAACGTCCGTGAACAACGTCCGTGAACAACAGAGCGGGGAGCGAGATGCGTTGGGGAACCGCCGCCGTCGTGGCGGCCGCCGCGGTGGGGGCCGCCGTGCTGGTGGTCGGCCGCCGGGCCTCCGAGCGGATGGTCCGTCCGGTGACCGCCGTCCAGGAGTCCGGGCCGGTCCAGGTCCGCGCCCTCGCCGCCGGCCGGGTCACCTTCACCCGCGGCCCCGCGAGCCTGCGCCCCGGCCGCTGGGCGGTGGAGTGGGCGGACGGCGGGCACGCGGTCGTCGAGGAGGTGCTGCACGCCGACGAACAGGGCGTCACCCGCCGACTGGTCCGCGCCGACCGGGGCACCCTCGTCCCCGGCACCGAGGTCCGCTTCACCCCGCGGGTCCACCTCGGCGACCCCACCGAGGCGCTCGGCCTCGCCTTCGCCGACACCACCGCCGACGGCGAGCTCGGCGCCCTCCCCGCCTGGCGGCTCGACGGCAAGCGCGGCACCTGGGTGATCCTGGTGCACGGCCCCGGCGACGACCGCCGGCAGACCCTCCCGGTGCTCCCCGTCCTCGACCGGCTCGGCCTGCCCGCCCTCGCCGTCACCCACCGCGGCGACCGGGGCGCCCCCGCCTCCCCGGACGGGCTCAGCCACTTCGGCGAGACCGAGTGGCGCGACATCGAGGCGGCGGTACGGCTGGCGCTCGACAGCGGCGCGGGCAAGGTGATCCTGTACGGCTGGTCCGTCGGCGCGACCATCGTGCTGCAGACCGTGGCCCGCTCCGCCTGGTCGCACGCCGTCCGCGGCCTGATCCTCGACTCGCCCGTGCTCGACCTGCCCGCCTCCGCCCGCCGGGACGCCGCCCGGGCCGGCTTCCAGGGCGTCGCCGCCGAGCTCGGCGCCCTCGCCGCCGAGGGCCGCACCGGGGTCGACCTCGCCGACTTCGGCCGCATCGCCGACGGCACCGACCTGCGGGTGCCGACCCTCCTCCTGCACAGCCCCGAGGACCGGATCGCGCCCTTCGGCACCGCCGAGAAGCTGGCCGCCGCCCGCCGCGACGTGGTGAGCCTCCAGCCCTTCCCCGGTGCCGACCACGCCACCCTCTGGAACACCGCCCCCGACCGCTACACCGAACTCCTCCGCCGCTGGCTCACCCCGCTCCTCTAGGGGCTCAACCACCCCCCCTGTGCGCGAGGGCGTTTTCGGCTGGTCCCCGCCGCTTTTCCCGGTGCGATTCCCCCCGTCCGAGAATGAACGTTCCTCCCATTCCTCCGGGCCCGCGTGAAAAGTCGGCCCGGCCGACTTCCGGTGCGGCTCGATCCCGATCACGCCGCCCACCATCCGTCCGGATTCGGGCTGGACAGTCCTGCCGGGCGTCGCCGGGCCGAAACGCCCCCGTACGGGCCCCTCGGCTGTCAGGAGCAATATTTGGCCCGGCCCCTTACCCCCCACCCGTACGCACGGTGACCGCCCGAGCATTCCGGGCAACCGGCCCGCCCTCTGTGGCATGGGCAGGTCACACGTTTCCGGCCAGGCGGTTTGCCGTTGTTGCCCGATCTTGCGGAGGTGCCACCGGCGGTCGCCCGGTCGTACGGACAACCGGATGTGACAGAAGGCCGGTACAAGGGGAAGACTGCTCGACGTGACGTCTCGGAACCCGCGCGACCGTGATGCCCCGCTCCCGCCGACGATCGGTACCGGTGCGACGGTGACCCGTCTCCCCGGAACGGCCCAACGGCCCGCCGGTGGCAGGCCGGGCGGGGCGGGAGTCCCCCGTAACGCAGTACCCCGGCGACGAGGGCCCGCTCCGGCTCCCGGGCGGGGCAGGGTTCCCGTGCCGGAGGGCTTTCCGGCACCCTCCGAGCTGGCGCCGCTGGCCCGCCGGATGCTGGTGGACGCCGTCCGGGTCGCCCGCTGGGCCGGTGAGCTGGCCGAGGTCGACAAGCGCGGCGAGCTGCTCCCGGACGACGCCCGCGCGGCGGGCCGGGCCCTGGCCATGACGGTCGGTGCCGCCGCCAAGGCCTGGGGGCAGGCGCTGCTGGTGGGCCTGGTGGAGGCCCGGGACGGCGGAGCCGGCCCCGGCTGGCGCCTGCACGCCTGGGAGCACGACGACGAGGCCGTGGTGCGCGGCTGGTCGGCGCTGTTCGACGCCTGGACCCTGCTCGCCCCGGTGCCGCCCGCGGCGCTGCGCGGCGTCTTCGCCGTCCTGGCCGGGCAGGCCGTGGACCAGGCCCCGCAGCTGCTCTCCTTCCTGCACCTGGTGGACGGTCCGGTCGCCGAGAGCGAGCTGCTGGAGCTGCTGCGCCGCGGCCTGGACGAGCGCCGGGTCGGCACCGGCCTCGGCGGACCCGGCCTGTCGCCGGTGCCGCACGCGGCCTCGGCCGTCTCCGCCGTCCGCGGCACCTGCCGCGCGCCGCAGATCGACACCCCGGCCGCGCCCTCGGACGTGGCCGCCGTCCTGGACTGGATGCTGGACGGCCTGGCGGCCGTCGGCGCCCTGGTGCGCAGGAACGACGCCGCGGAGCTGTCGCCGCTCGGCCACTGGGCGGTGCGGGCGAAGCTGGAGGAGATCTGCACGGTCGCGCAGACCGCGGCCGGGCACATCGAGCAGAGCGCCTTCGAGCTGCTGAACGCCTGCGCGGACTACTCGCCGGGCCCGGCCCGCGCCGAGTTCCGGGCCTGGGTCGCGGCCCGTCCGGCCGACCGGGCGGTGGGCGAGCTGCTGGACGCCGCCCAGGGCGACGACGCGCTGGTGCGCGGGCTGGCCTTCGAGGCACTGCGGGTGGCCGGCGGACCGGCTGAGCAGGCGGTGCGCGCGGCGGTGGACGAGCCGGTGCTGCGCCCGTACGCGCTGCTGTGGCTGGCGGAGCGCGCGGACGAGGGCGTCGCCCCGGCGGACGTGCTGGGCGCGGAGGACGCGGCCTGGCTCTGGGTGGACACCGCGGCCGCGGTGCTCGACCACGGCGAGACCGAGCTGCTGGTGGGCCACGTCGAGGGCGCCGCGGCGGGCGACCCGGTCCGGCTGTTCGCCCGGGCCCGGCAGTCCGGCCACCCGCGGGCGGCCTCGGTGCTGACGGCGGTCTCGAGCGTGCACCCGGACCCGGGCGTGGCCCGGGCGGCCCGCCGCTCGGCGTTCAGCGTGCACACCGGCGGCGCCTGAGCCGCACGGGCGCACGGGAACACGGGCGCACAGGAACACGGGAACACGGAAAGGGCCCGGAACCACCAGGTTCCGGGCCCTTCCCCATGTCGGTCGTGGGACGGCTCAGCCGAGCCGCGACTCCGCCCGCCGGGCGCGGACGTCGCCGACCTTCTGCCCCACCTTGCGGCGGATGACCAGCAGCGGCGCCATCGCGGCGAGCGTGATCTGGGCGAACGCGCCGACGTGCATCAGGCTGTCGCCGCCGGGCAGCCCGGTCGCCCAGGCGGCCAGGCAGCCGATCGCGACGACGACCCAGCAGAGCGTGGCGGTGGCCAGCAGCCCCTGCGGCTTCGGGTACTCGATCCGGCTGACCATCAGGTACGCGGCGCCGAAGATGGCGAGCAGACCGGGCAGGAACGGCGGGTCGAGCAGCACGATGGCGATCACCGTCATCGCGCCCATCGGGCAGGGCATGCCCTGGAACACCCCGGGCCGCATCTTGACGGCCGAGAAGCGGGCCAGCCGCAGGACCACCGCGAGCAGTACGGTCAGCGCGATCAGCGCCGACAGCTTGCTGTTGGAACCCGGGGAGACCATGCCCCAGACCGCGACGAAGTAGGCCGGCGCGATGCCGAAGCTGATCAGGTCCGCGAGGTTGTCCAGTTCCGCTCCGAGGGCGGAGGAGCGCAGCTTGCGCGCCACCAGCCCGTCGAAGAGGTCGCACATCGAGCCGATCAGCAGCAGCGTGACCGCGGTGGCGGCGCTGTGCCGGTCCGGAGCGGCGTCCGGGTTGGTGATGTGCGGGACCAGGACCCCGGTGGTGATCGAGTAGATCGCCAGGAAGCCGCAGACGGCGTTCCCCAGGGTCAGGAAGTCGGCCGTGGACAGGTGCTGGGGAGAGCGCGGGGCACGCAGCTCGCGGTCCCGTGCCCAGCGGCGGCGGCGCAGGGCCGTCTCCTCGTCGTCCAGGCCGACGATTGTCTCAGGATCAGTCACGGTCAAGGCGCGTCACCCCGGCTGTGGTCTTCTGGCCGACCTCGACGCCGACCTCGACGCCGGCCGGCAGGTAGGTGTCGACGCGGGACCCGAACCGGATCAGACCGATCCGGTCGCCCTGCTCGACCTTGGTTCCGGCGTCCACGTACGGCACGATGCGGCGGGCCACGGCCCCCGCGATCTGGACCATCTCGATGTCGCCGAGCTCGGTGTCGAAGTGCCAGACGACCCGCTCGTTCTGGTCGCTGTCCTTGTTGAACGCGGGGACGAAGCCGCCCGCGACGTGCTCGACCGACGTCACGGTGCCCGGCAGGGGCGTGCGGTTGACGTGGACGTTCAGCGGGCTCATGAAGATCGCGACCCGGGTGCGGCCGTCCGGCCAGGCGTCGATGCTCTGCACCACGCCGTCGGCGGGGGAGATCACTCTGCCCGTGCCGATCTCACGCTCGGGGTCGCGGAAGAACCACAGCATGCCCGCGCCGAGGGCACAGGCGGGTACCGCAGCCAGGGCCCACTTGCCGCTGCGCCGGGTGAGGGCGGTGGTCACGGCGGCCGTGGCGAGGGTGGGGACGAACCAGGGGGTGGCTCCGCGCGCGATGGTCACGCGGGGTCGCCGACCGGCCGTCGGGGCTGCGAGGGCATCGCGGTCCGTGACGGAGGTGTGAGGGGACGGGCTGATGGGCATCGAAGACCTTTGTCGCGGGGGATCATGGCCGCTGGACGGGGGCCACCGCGGAATCGGTAATAGAGGGACGGCTTGCTGTCCCGGTGGATGCTATCGGGAGCAGACGGTGGGTGGGCAACCCGCCTGCTCGTTCACGTGTCCGGTGGCGGCGCGTGTGCGCGTCCACTCCTACGACCGTAGCTCGGCCCGGTCCGGTTCCCAAGGGACCCGACAGGGCTGGTGACTCTTGTCTCAACGGGTGCGCGGACGGAACCCGGCGGACGAAACGGCCGTAGCGGCCGGAAGCGGGTGTGCGGAAGCGGCCGCAGGGCGCGTCGTTGCAGCTGTACGCCCTGCGGCCGCTTCCGGCGGGCCGTGCCGGACCCAGGCGGACCAGGCCGGGCCCGTGACGGGGCACGGCCCCGCGCCGGGACGGGCCCGCACGCCCGTCGACCGGCGGTTCGAGGGGGCCGCCCGGCGACGGGGTGCGTCGGCGGGCGGCCCGGGGGTCAGTCGGCGATCCGGTACTCCTCGAGGAGCCGGCGTCCGACGATCATCTTCTGGATCTCCGCAGTACCTTCACCGATGAGCAGCATCGGGGCCTCGCGGTAGAGGCGCTCGATCTCGTACTCCTTCGAGAAGCCGTAGCCGCCGTGGATGCGGAAGGCGTCCTCGACGACCTCCTTGCAGTACTCGGAGGCGAGGTACTTGGCCATGCCGGCCTCGAGGTCGTTGCGCTCGCCGCCGTCCTTCTTGCGGGCGGCCATGACCATCATCTGGTGGGCGGCCTCGACCTTGGTGGCCATCTCGGCGAGCTTGAACTGGATCGCCTGGTGCTCGGCGATCTTCTTGCCGAAGGTGGAGCGCTGCTGGGCGTAGGCGATGCCGAGCTCGAAGGCGCGGCGGGCGACGCCGCAGCCGCGGGCGGCGACGTTGACGCGGCCGACCTCGACGCCGTCCATCATCTGGTAGAAGCCGCGGCCCGGGACGCCGCCGAGGACGCGGTTCGCCGGGACGCGGACGTCCTGGAGGACCAGCTCGGTGGTGTCGACGCCCTTGTAGCCCATCTTCTCGATCTTGCCGGGCACGGTCAGGCCGGGAACCGAGGGGTTCGGGCCGAAACCGGCCTCCTTCTCGATCAGGAAGGTGGTCATGTTCTTGTACGGGCTGCTGCCGCCCTCGTCGGTCTTGCAGAGGACCGCGACCAGGGTGGAGGTGCCGCCGTTGGTGAGCCACATCTTCTGGCCGTTGAGGACGTAGAACTCGCCGTCCTTGACGCCCTTGGTGGAGATGGCCGAAACGTCGGAGCCGAGGCCCGGCTCGGACATCGAGAAGGCGCCGCGGATCTCGCCGGCCGCCATCCTCGGCAGGAAGTGGTCCTTCTGCTCCTGGGTGCCGTGGGCGTTGATCATGTGCGCCACGATGAAGTGGGTGTTCACGATGCCGGAGACCGACATCCAGCCGCGGGCGATCTCCTCGACCACCAGGGCGTAGGTGAGCAGCGACTCGCCGAGGCCGCCGTACTCCTCGGGGATGGTGAGGCCGAACAGGCCGAGCTGCTTCATCCCCTCGACGATGGCGGTCGGGTACTCGTCCTTGTGCTCCAGCTCGGTCGCGACCGGAATGATCTCCTTGTCGACGAAATCCCGCACGGTGGCGAGGATGTCCCGCTGGATCTCGGTGAGGCCGTCGGTCTGTGCGAGGCGTCCCATCGTGCGGCTCCGAAAGGTCTGAGGGTCTGCGGAAAAGTCGGGGAATCCCCGGGGGGGGGGGGATTGCGGGGGCCCTGCCGGCGTGGCTGCGGCAGCAGGGCCCCCGGGCCGGGTGGGGCGCGGCCGATG
Source organism: Kitasatospora sp. NPDC056273 (assembly GCF_042268845.1). NCBI lineage: Bacteria > Bacillati > Actinomycetota > Actinomycetes > Kitasatosporales > Streptomycetaceae > Kitasatospora > Kitasatospora sp. NPDC056273. The sequence continues at coordinate 329,176 of NZ_JBHJSJ010000002.1, forward strand.
ACGGCGGCCTGCCCGTCCGGGGTCTCTCGGGGGGCCCGCGGTGAAAAGCGGGCCCCTATAGAGGGGAGGGGCTCAGGAGAGCGGGGTCGGGCGGCCGGGCTGCTCGCCGCCGCGCTCCTCGGTGTACGTCGCGGTCGGCACCATCACCTTGCGGCGGAAGACGCAGACGACCGTGCCGTCCTGCTTGTACCCCTTGGTCTCGACGTACACGATGCCGCGGTCGTCCTTGGACTTGGACGGCCACTTGTCGAGCACGGTGGTCTCGCCGTAGATCGTGTCGCCGTGGAAGGTCGGCGCGACGTGGCGCAGCGACTCGATCTCCAGGTTGGCGATCGCCTTGCCGGAGACGTCCGGGACGGACATGCCGAGCAGCAGCGAGTAGACGTAGTTGCCCACCACGACGTTCCGGCCGAAGTCGGTCGTCTTCCCGGCGTAGTTGGTGTCCAGGTGGAGCGGGTGGTGGTTCATGGTGAGCAGGCAGAAGAGGTGGTCGTCGTACTCGGTGACCGTCTTGCCGGGCCAGTGCTTGTAGACCGCGCCGACCTCGAACTCCTCGTAGGTGCGTCCGAACTGCATGGCTGCTCAGGCCTCCGGGATCTCGAACTTGGTGGTGCGCTGCAGGCCCGCGGCCCGGCCCTTGCCGGCGACGACCAGCGCCATCTTGCGGCTGGCCTCGTCGATCATCTCGTCGCCGAGCATCGCGGAGCCCTTGGCGCCGCCCGCCTCGGAGGTGCAGTAGTCGTACGCGTCGAGGATCAGCTCGGCGTGGTCGTAGTCCTCCTGCGAGGGCGAGTAGATCTCGTTCGCGGCGGCGACCTGGTCCGGGTGGAGCACCCACTTGCCGTCGAAGCCGAGGGCGGCCGAGCGGCGGGCGACCTCGCGGTAGCCCTCCTGGTTGCGGATCTGGAGGTAGGGGCCGTCGATCGCCTGGAGGTCGTTGGCGCGGGCGGCCATCAGGATGCGCATCAGGATGTAGTGGTAGGCGTCGGCGCCGTAGCCGGGCGGCTGCTCGCCGACCACCAGCGACTTCATGTTGATGGAGGCCATGAAGTCGGCGGGGCCGAAGATGATGGTCTCCAGCCGGGGCGAGGCCTCGGCGATGGCGTCGACGTTGATCAGGCCCTTGGCGTTCTCGATCTGCGCCTCGATGCCGATCCGGCCGACCTCGAAGCCCATGGTCTTCTCGATCTGGGTGAGCAGCAGGTCGAGCGCCTTGACCTGCTCGGCGTCCTGCACCTTCGGCAGCATGATGCAGTCGAGGTTGGGGCCGGCGCCCTCGACCACGGTGATCACGTCGCGGTAGGTCCAGTGGGTGGTCCAGTCGTTGACGCGCACGACGCGGGTCTTGCCGCCCCAGTCGCCGTTGTTGAGGGCGTCGACGATGTTGTGGCGGGCGCTCTCCTTGACCAGCGGGGCGCAGGCGTCCTCCAGGTCGAGGAAGACCTGGTCGGCCGGCAGGCCCTGGGCCTTCTCCAGGAAGCGCGGGTTGCTGCCCGGTACGGCGAGGCAGGAGCGGCGCGGGCGCAGTCGGTTGACAGCAGTCATCAGAATCGAGGGTTCCTTCCCAGTGGTCAGCTGGTCAGCTGGTCAGTTCGTGGCCGCGGTCGGTGCGGACGTCCACGGCTGGAGCTTGTTGGCCAGCCGGATCTCGTCCACGATCCGGCCGATGATGGTGGTGATGCCGAAGTCCTTCGGGGTGAACACGGCGGCGACGCCGGCGGCCTTGAGGGCCTCGCCGTCCGCTGCCGGGATGATGCCACCCACGATCACCGGGACATCCTCCACCCCGGCGCGGCGCAGCCGCTTCAGGACGTCGGGCACCAGCTCGCTGTGCGCGCCGGAGAGGATGGACAGGCCCACGCAGTGGACGTCCTCCGCGACGGCGGCGGAGACGATCTGCTCCGGGGTCAGCCGGATGCCCTGGTAGACCACCTCGAACCCGGCGTCGCGGGCCCGGACGGCGATCTGCTCGGCGCCGTTGGAGTGCCCGTCCAGGCCGGGCTTGCCGACCAGCAGGCGCAGCTTGCCGGCACCCAGCTCCGCGGCGGTCGCGGCGACCGCGGCGCGGACCTGCTCCAGCTCGCCGCCGGGCTCGGCGGCCACCGCGACGGGGGCGCCGCCGACGCCGGTGGGCGCCCGGTACTCGCCGAAGACCTCGCGCAGGGCGAAGGCCCACTCGCCGGTGGTGACGCCGGCCCGGGCGCAGGCGAGCGTGGCCGGCATCAGGTTGGCCTCGGTGGCGGCGACGGCCTTGAGCTCGGCCAGCGACGACTGGACGGCGGCCTCGTCGCGCTCGGCGCGCCAGGCCTCCAGGGCGGCGAGCACGGACTGCTCGGAGGCCGGGTCGACGACCATGATCGCGGTGTCGAGGTCGGCGGTGAGCGGGCTCGGCTCGGTGGTGTCGAAGCAGTTGACCCCGATGATCTTGTCCTCGCCGGACTCGATCCGGGCCCGGCGGGCGGCGTGCGAGGCGACCAGGTTGGACTTCAGGTAGCCGGACTCGACGGCCGGGATCACCCCGCCCATCTCCAGCACCTTGGCGATCTCCGCCTCGGCGCCGGCCAGCAGCTCCTCGGTCTTGGCCTCGATCACCTGGGAGCCGTTGAAGATGTCGCCGTACTCCAGCAGGTCCGACTCGTACGCCAGCACCTGCTGGATGCGCAGCGACCACTGCTGGTCCCAGGGCCGGGGCAGGCCGAGCGCCTCGTTCCAGGCGGGCAGCTGGACGGCCCGCGCGCGGGCGTCCTTGGAGAGGGTGACGGCCAGCATCTCCAGGACGATCCGTTGGACGTTGTTCTCCGGCTGGGCCTCGGTCAGGCCGAGCGAGTTGACCTGGACGCCGTAGCGGAAGCGGCGCTGCTTGGGGTCGGTGACGCCGTAGCGCTCCAGGGTGACCTTCTCCCACAGCCGGGCGAAGGCGCGCATCTTGCACATCTCCTCGACGAAGCGCACGCCGGCGTTCACGAAGAAGGAGATCCGGGCGACCACCTCGCCCATCCGCTCGGCCGGCACCTGGCCGGAGTCGCGCACGGCGTCGAGCACCGAGATGGCGGTGCACATCGCGTAGGCGATCTCCTGGACGGGCGTCGCCCCGGCCTCCTGCAGGTGGTAGCTGCAGATGTTGATCGGGTTCCACTTGGGGATGCTGCCGACCGTGTAGGCGATCATGTCGGTGATCAGCCGCACCGACGGGCCGGGCGGGAAGACGTGCGTCCCGCGCGACAGGTACTCCTTGACGATGTCGTTCTGGGTGGTGCCGGTGAGCGTGGCGATGTCCGCGCCCTGCTCCTCGGCGACCACCTGGTAGAGCGCCAGCAGCCACATCGCGGTGGCGTTGATCGTCATGGAGGTGTTGGTCCGTTCGAGCGGGATGCCGTCGAACAGGGTGCGCATGTCGCCGACGTGCCCGACCGGGACGCCGACCCGGCCGACCTCGCCGCGGGCGAGGACGTGGTCGGAGTCGTAGCCGGTCTGGGTCGGCAGGTCGAAGGCGACGGACAGGCCGGTCTGGCCCTTCGCCAGGTTCCGCCGGTAGAGCGCGTTGGAGTCGCTCGCGGTGGAGTGGCCGGCGTAGGTGCGCATCAGCCAGGGGCGGTCGCGCTTCCGGGGCTCGGTCATCAGATGTTCCTGAAACGGTTGATGGCGTCGAGGTGCTTGGCGCGGAACTCCGCGTCGTGCACGCCCAGGCCCTCCTCGGGGGCCAGGCAGAGCACGCCGACCTTGCCCTGGTGCCTGTTGTGGTGCACGTCCAGGGCGGCCTGGCCGGTCTCCTCCAGGGAGTAGACCTTGGAGAGGGTCGGGTGGATCTTGCCCTTGGCGATCAGGCGGTTGGCCTCGAAGGCCTCGCGGTAGTTGGCGAAGTGCGAGCCGACGATCCGCTTGAGCGACATCCACAGGTACCGGTTGTCGTACTGGTGCATGTAGCCGGAGGTGGAGGCGCAGGTGACGATGGTGCCGCCCTTGCGGGTGACGTACACCGAGGCGCCGAAGGTCTCCCGGCCCGGGTGCTCGAAGACGATGTCCACGTCCTCGCCGCCGGTGAACTCGCGGATCTTCGCGCCGAGGCGCTTCCACTCGCGCGGGTCCTGGTTGTTCTCGTCCTTCCAGAACCGGTAGCCCTCGGCGGAGCGGTCGATGATCGCCTCGGCGCCCATGGCGCGGCAGATCTCGGCCTTCTGGTCGCTGGAGACCACGCAGATCGGGGTGGCGCCGCCGGCCAGCGCGTACTGGGTGGCGTACGAGCCGAGGCCGCCGCTGGCGCCCCAGATCAGCACGTTGTCGCCCTGCTTCATGCCGGCGCCGTTGCGCGAGACCAGCTGGCGGTACGCGGTGGAGTTGACCAGGCCGGGGGAGGCGGCCTCCTCCCAGGTGAGGTGCCGGGGCTTGGGCAGCAGCTGGTTGGTCTTCACCAGGGCCAGCTGCGCCAGGCCGCCGAAGTTGGTCTCGAAGCCCCAGATGCGCTGCTCCGGGTCCATCATCGTGTCGTTGTGGCCGTCCGCGGACTCCAGCTCGACCGAGAGGCAGTGCGCGACGACCTCGTCGCCGGGCTTCCAGGCGTTGACCCCGGCGCCGGTGCGCAGCACCACGCCGGCCAGGTCGGAGCCGACCACGTGGTACGGCAGGTCGTGGCGCTTGGTCAGCGGCGACAGCCGGCCGTACCGCTCCAGGAAGCCGAAGGTGGAGACCGGCTCGAAGATCGAGCTCCAGACGGTGTTGTAGTTCACCGCGCTGGCCATGACGGCGACCAGGGCCTCGCCCGGGCCCAGCTCGGGCAGGGCGACCTCGTCGAGGTGAAGGGACTTGCGGGGGTCCTTGTCGCGGCTGGCGAGGCCCGCGAACATCTGCTCGTCGTCCTTGTGGAGCGTCACCGCCCGGTAGGACTCGGGGAGCTTGATCGCCGCGAAGTCCGCCGACGTGCTGTCGGTGCTGAGGATCGCGTCGAGGATTTCCTGCATGGCTGCCTCCGAAGGCGTACCTGTGCGAGGGTCACAGGGCGTCTGGGGGAGCCGGGAGCGGACACCGGCTTCGCTGAGGTGGGTGGTGGGCGGGTCAGACGGGGCACCCGGGGTGGACCGGGCCGTTCTGGCTCTCTGCTCCCGGGGTGTGGGAACGCCGGACGACGGCGCGCCGAGGTGGGGAGCCGCGGCGCCGCGACTGGTGAGTAACAAGGTAGTGGCACCCTGTGCCACTCGTAAAGACACCGGGTGCCAGGAATTCGAGCCGGTTCAGAGGCTGCGTGACGCGCGTTGCGCGGGCATGCGAAAGGCCCGCGCCGACATCCCGGCGCGGGCCCTCGATACCGCTCTGACCTGTGTGAATACTGGGTCTACGACTCCCGGGCGCCACTCAGAGCGGCCCGGATGCTGTCCACCACGACGTCCAGCGGAGCGTCCGTCCGGGCGACTGTGATGAGCACCTCACCTCCGGGACTGGCACTCAGTGCGCTCTCGACCCCGGCGTCCCCCGGGGCCCCGTTGGCACCCGGTGCCACCACCGATCCCCGCCTCCTGGCACCCGGGGCACTGGAGGCCCAGAAGGTCCGCCGGATCACCTCGAAGGAGTGGTCCAGCTGCGCCTCCACGTCGCCCCGGCCGCCGGCCCGCAGCCAGCGCCGCAGCACGTGGTTGTGCGCCGCGACCACCGCCGCCGCCGAGACCTCGGCCAGCATCGAGTCGTCCTCGCCGCCGCGCTGCCAGCCGGACGGGATGGACTCGCCGGTGTCGAAACGGCCCAGCAGGTAACGGGTGAACAGCCGCTCGTAGCGGGCCACCACGGCGATCTCCCGCTCGCGCAGCGCCGGGACCTGACGGATCAGCTGGTACCGCGCCACCGACACCCCCGGGGTGGAGGCGTACATCCGCAGCACCTCCTTGATGCCGCGGCAGACCACGTCCAGCGGGTGCTCCTCCGGCTCCGCGCTGGCCAGCAGGTCGGCCACCCGCACCAGGGTGTCGTCGTGGTCCGGGAAGATCGCCTCCTCCTTGGACCGGAAGTACCGGAAGAAGGTGCGCCGGGCCACCCCGGCGGCGGCCGCGATCTGGTCGACCGTGGTCTCCTCGTAGCCCTGCGAGGCGAACAGCTCCATCGCGGCCGTGGCCAGGTCCTGGCGCATCTGCTGGCGCTGCGCCGCCGCCCGGCGGCTGCCCGGCCCGCCCTCCGGCCCGGTGCCCCCGGTCGAGGGACTGGTCCGGTCGGCGCCGCCGTGCGGCCCGGCGGGGTGCTGCGGGGAGGTTGACTGAACCCGATCCATGTCCGGAACGCTACACGGCCCGGACGGCGCGCCCGCGGCCCTTCCCCGCCGCACCGGCACCACCGGTCCGGTCACGGCCGGGCGGGGCCAGCGGGAGGTCGCCGTCCCGGGGCTCCAGAGGGGGCGCAGGGGAGCCGCGGAGCCCGGTGGCGGCGCGGCGTGCGGTCCGGCCGGGGGCGGCTCGTACGGCAGCTCGTACGGGCCGCCCCCGGCCTGCGGGGTGGTCACCGGCGCGCGTGGTCGCGGAAGCCGCGGCCGGTCTTGCGGCCCAGGCAGCCCGCCGCGACCAGGTGCTCCAGCAGCGGCGCGGCCGCCAGACCGGGCTCGCGGAACTCCTGGTGCAGCACCCGCTCGATCGTCAGCGAGACGTCCAGGCCGACCACGTCCAGCAGCTCGAACGGGCCCATCGGGTAGCCGCAGCCGAGCTTCATCGCGGTGTCGATGTCGTCCACCGTCGCGTAGTGCTCCTGGAGCATCCGCACCGCGTCGTTCAGGTAGGGGAAGAGCAGCGCGTTGACGATGAAGCCGGCCCGGTCGCCGCACTCCACCGGGTGCTTGCGGACCTTCGCGGTCAGCTCCAGCACCGTCGCGGTGACGTCCGGCGCGGTCAGCACGGTGGAGACCACCTCGACCAGCTTCATCGCCGGGGCCGGGTTGAAGAAGTGCATGCCGATCACGTCCTGCGGCCGCGAGGTGGCGGTCGCGCAGCTGATCACCGGCAGCGAGGAGGTGGTGGTGGCGAGCACCGCGCCCGGCCGGACGATCTTGTCCAGGGTGGCGAACAGCTCGCGCTTGACCGCCAGGTCCTCGGCGACCGCCTCGACCACCAGGTCCACCTCGGCCAGCTCGGTGTACTGGCCGACCGGGGTGACCAGCGCCAGCGCGGCGTCCCGCGCCTGCGCGGACAGCCGGCCCTTGGCCACCGAGCGCTCCAGCGACCTCGCCAGCTGCGCCTTGGCCGCCTCGGCCTTCTCCTGGCTGCGGGCGGCCAGCAGCACCGGGTGCCCGGCCTTGGCGAACACCTCGGCGATGCCGGTGGCCATCGTCCCGGAGCCGCAGACGCCGACGGTGCGCACCTCCCGGCCCGGCACCTTCGGCAGGGCCGGCCCGGTCGCCGCGTCCACGGCGCGGGACGAGCCCGGCGCCTCGTAGGTGTAGAAGCCGCGGCCGGTCTTGCGGCCCAGCAGCCCGGCCGCGACCAGCTGGCCGAGGATCGGGGCGGGCGCGTGCAGGCGGTCCCGGGACTGCTCGTACATCGCCTCCAGCACGGTGCGCGCGGTGTCGACGCCGATCAGGTCGAGCAGCGCCAGCGGGCCCATCGGCAGGCCGCAGCCGAGCCGCATCGCGGCGTCGATGTCCTCCCGCGAGGCGTACTTGGACTCGAACATCGCGGCGGCCTGGTTCAGGTAGGCGAACAGCAGGCCGTTCACCACGAAGCCGGCCCGGTCGCCGGCCGCCACCGGCTCCTTGCCGAGGTCGCGGGCGAAGGCGGCGGCGTCCTCGGCGGTCCGCGGGGAGGTCAGCACCGTGCGGACCACCTCGACCAGCTTCATGCCGTGCACCGGGTTGAAGAAGTGCAGGCCGAGCACCCGCTCCGGACGGGCGGTCGCGGCGGCGATCCGGGTCACCGACAGCGCGGTGGTGCCGGTGGCGAGGACGGTGCCCTCCGGGCAGATCCGGTCCAGCTCGGCGAAGACCTCCCGCTTCAGCTCCAGCTGCTCGGGGACCTCCTCGATCACCAGGTCCGCCCCGGCGGCGGCCGCGAGCTCGTGGCCGACCGAGATCCGGGCCAGCAGCCCGGTGCGCTCCTCGGCGGTGAGCCGCTCCCGGCCGACCGCGTGCGCGGTGGCCTCCTCGATCCGGGCCAGCGCCCGGGCGGCCGAGTCCTCGGTGGCCTCGATGCCGATCACCCGGCGGCCGCTCTTGGCGACGGCCACCGCGACGCCGGCACCCATCGTGCCGAGGCCGACGACGGCGACAGTGGGGAAGGGACGCTCCATCTGTCCTGTACTCCTAGTCATGAAGGGCCCGCGCGTGCTCCGGCGGGCACGCCGCCGCGCCCGTACGCCGGGGGCGGCCGCCGCCGGAGGAGGGTCCACGCGCGAGGGCTGGGGAGATGACGGGGTGTCGGCACGCCGGGCGGGGGCCGGTCCGCTCCGGCCCGATCGCGGGTGTGCCGTGGTGCTCAGGCGCTCGAAGGTGAAGGAGACGGCCCTGATACGAGGAGGAACCCGGCCCGCCGCGGTCCGCGGCACCGGCCGGTGAAGGTGAAGGCGCACCGCGCGGGCGCCGGAGAAGCGGCGACCGCGGCCTGCCGCCGGTGCGGCTCCCGAAGCCCGGCGGTGGTGCGTGCCCGGCCACTGTAGCGAAGCTACTGGCGAGTAGGAAGAGGGCGGGGACGGAAAACCGTTCGGGGCCGCGGGCGTTCGCCGCCCCGGTGCCCGCCGACCTGCCCGCCGACGTGCCCGCCCCGAACGGGTGAACGGGTGAACGGGGGCGCCCGCAGGACCACCCGATAGGGGAGTTACCCGACCCCGACCGGCGGGGCAGCATGACGGCATGACCACCGGAACCGCCGCCGTCGACCCCACCGCGCCCGGGCCCGCCGAGCCGCCCGTCACCGCCGAACGGCTCGCCGCCGCCGCGGTGGCGGCCGTCGCGCTGCCACCGCGCGAGGAGCGGGCCGCCCGGGCGGCGCAGGCCGTCGACTGGCTGCGCACCGAGGCCGTCGAGGCGGTGGCCGTCACCTGGGTGGACAACGCGGGCATCACCCGGGTCAAGGCCGTCCCGCTCGGCGGCCTGCTGCACGCCGCGCAGTGGGGCGTCGGCACTGCGCCCTGCTTCGACGTCTTCCTCGCCGACGACGCGATCACCACCAGCCCGATCATCGGCGGCCCCACCGGGGACCTCAGGCTCTACCCGGACCTCGACCGGATCGTCCCGCTGGCCGCCCAGCCCGGCTGGGCCTGGGCCCCGGGGGACAGGTACACCCAGTCCGGCGCCCCGCACCCCGGCTGCCAGCGGCTGTTCGCCCGCCGGGCCCGGGCCGTGGCGGCCGCGCGCGGCCTGAGCCTCAAGGCGGGCATCGAGGTCGAGTGGACGGTCGCCCTGGCCGGCGCCCCGGGGGAGGAGCCGCAGTACCCGACGCACGGTCCGGCGTACGGGATGCACCGGGTCACCGACCTCTCCGACTACCTGCGGGACGTCCTGCGCGCCCTCGGCCGGCAGGGCCTGAGCGTCCTCCAGATCCACCCCGAGTACTCCCCGGGCCAGTTCGAGGTCTCGGTCGCCCCCGAGGACCCGGTCGCCGCCGCCGACACCTCCGTCCTGGTCCGGCACACCGTCCGGGCGGTCTCCGCCCGGCACGGCCTGCGGGTCTCCTTCGCCCCGGTGGTGGAGGCCGGCGGCGTCGGCAACGGCGGGCACCTGCACGTCAGCCTCTGGCGCGACGGGCGCAACCTCGGCCACGGCGGCCCCGGCCCGCACGGCCTGACGGCCGAGGCCGAGGGCTTCCTCGCCGGGGTGCTCGACGCGCTGCCCGAACTGCTGGTGCTGGGCTGCTCCAGCCCGGCCGGGTACCTGCGGCTGGTGCCCTCGCACTGGGCGGGCGCCTACCAGTGCTGGGGCCTGGAGAACCGGGAGGCCGCGCTGCGCCTGGTGACGGGCTCCACCGGGGAGCGGTCCGCCGCCGCCAACGCCGAGGTCAAGTGCTTCGACGCGAGCGCCAACCCGTACCTGGCGGTCGGCGGGGTGATCGCGGCCGGCCTCGCCGGGCTGGAGCAACGCCGCGCGCTGCCACCGGAGTTCACCGGCGATCCGGCGGCTGCCGAGCCCGGCACGGTGCCCCGGCTGCCGGCCTCCCCGGCCGAGGCGATCGCCGCGTACGAGCGCTCGGCGGTGCTGCGCGAGGCCCTCGGCGAGCCGCTCTACCAGGCGGTGCTGGCGGTGCGCCGGGCGGAGCGGGAGCAGTACGCGGCCGTCACGCCCGAGGAGTTGGTCGCGGCCACCCGCTGGCGGTACTGAGCGGTGGCCCGGCCGGAGGGGCCCGCGCTGGTCGACCACCACTGCCACAGCGTGGTGGCGGCCGAGCTCGCCGACGACGCCCTGGCCGGGCTGCTCACCGAGTCCGACCGCCCGCCCGCGCCCGGCTGTTCGCCCTTCGACAGCGCGCTGGGCCTCGCGGTGCGGCGCTGGTGCCCGCCCGTGCTCGGCCTGCCGGCGCACGCCCCGGCCGCCGACTACCTGGCCCGGCGGCGGGAGGTGGGCGCGGCCGGGGCCACCGGGCTGCTGCTGGCGGCGGCCGGGCTGGACACCTGCCTGGTGGACACCGGGCTGACGACCGCCGCGGGCCACGAGCTGCTGCCGTTGGCCGAACTCGCCGGGGCCACCGGGGCGTCGGTGCGCGAGGTGGTCCGGCTGGAGTCGGTCGCCGCGGCGGTGACGGCCGGCGCCGGGGACTGGCCGGGGGCCGTCGCGCAGGCGCTCGGGTCGGCCGCCGCCGGGGCCGTCGCGGTCAAGTCGGTGCTCGCCTACCGGCACGGGCTGGCGGCCCCCGCCGAACGCCCCGCCACCGCGGCCGTGGTGGCCGCGGCCGGCGCCCACCTGCGCGCCGGGCGGGGCCGGCTGACGGATCCGGTGCTGCTGCACCACCTGCTCTGGACGGCCGTGGACGTCTGCGCCGAGCTCGGCCTGCCGCTCCAACTCCACACCGGCTTCGGCGATCCGGACCTCACCCTGCACCGGGCCGACCCGTCGCTGCTGACGGACTTCGTGCGGGCCGCCGAGCCCAGTGGCGTCCCGCTGGTGCTGCTGCACGGCTACCCGTACCACCGGCAGGCCGCCTGGCTGGCCCAGGCCTTCCCGACGGTGTACACCGACCTCGGGCTGACGGCCTCCTACACCGGGCCGCGGGTGGCCGCGGTGCTGGGCGAGATGCTGGAGCTGGCCCCGTTCGGAAAATTGCTGTTCTCCACCGACGCCTACGGGCTGCCCGAACTCTTTCTGGTGGGGACCTGTCAGTTCCGGTACGGACTGGGCGCGGTGCTGGCGGACTGGCGGGCCGACGGCGCCTGTTCCGCGGCCGACGCCGAGCGGGTGGCGGGCCTGGTCGCGGGCGGCAACGCGCGTCGGTTGTACGCGTTGTAGCGGCGCGATCCGCGCTGGTGGCCGAGGTTCCGAGGGGAGCGGCCGCACGTCGGCGAACCATCACTTTTTAACACTCTTGACCTCTGTTTCCCTGTTGACCCCCGAACGGTCGCATCCCGGTTTCTGGTTCAGATGTGACGATTAGATGACTACCTCTTGCGCTTATAAGCAAATATTCATTAGCGTCCCGGTCATTCCCAAGCGCACCTGCCACCGCAGCTGCCGCCTTGACGACTCGGGAGGCCAACCCTCATGCGTGTTCCTCGGATCAGCGGTACCCGGTACGCGGCAGTGGGCGTCGTGCTCGCCACTGCCGGCGCCCTCGCGCTGCCGGCCGGCACCGCCGTCGCGGCCCCCGCGGCCGACCCGACGACCGGTCCGGTGATGAGCTACGTCGTCAACACCAAGGCCAACCACGGTCAGGTGCAGAAGGTCGAGAAGGCCATCACCGGCCTCGGCGGCACGGTGGTCCAGTCGTACGAGCAGGTCGGCGTCGTGGTCGCCCGCTCGAACGACACCAAGTTCGCCGAGAAGCTGCGCCTGGCCAAGGGCGTCGACTCGGTCGGTGCCAGCCGCACCAAGGGCATCCAGGCCTCCGACCAGGGCAAGGCCGACGTCGCCGCCGAGCCGGCCGCCGCGGCCGCCCCGGGCCAGGAGCCCTACGACGCCTACCAGTGGGACATGCGTCAGATCGGTGCCGACAAGGCCCACAAGATCTCGCTCGGCAGCCGCAACGTCACCGTCGGCGTCCTGGACTCCGGCATCGACGCCACCCACGAGGACCTGGCCGCCAACGTGGACGCCTCGCAGTCGGTCTCCTGCATCGACGGCAAGACGAACACCGACTGGAAGGCCTGGCAGCCGACCACCAGCGACCACGGCACCCACGTGGCCGGCACCATCGGCGCCGCCAAGAACGGCAAGGGCATCGTCGGTGTCGCGCCGAACGTCAAGCTGGCCGCCGTCAAGGTCGTCGACGACGGCGGGTTCATCTACCCGGAGAACGCGGTCTGCGGCTTCGTCTGGGCCGGCGAGCACGGCTTCAAGGTGACCAACAACAGCTACTTCGTCGACCCGTGGATGTTCAACTGCAAGACGGACAAGGACCAGGCCGCCATCTCGGACGCCGTCCGCAAGGCCGTCGCCTTCTCGCAGCGCAAGGGCGTCCTCAACGTCGCCGCCGCCGGTAACGAGAACCTCGACCTGGCGCACAAGACCGTCGACGTGGCCAGCCCGGACGACACCACCCCCGCCTCCCGCCCGGTCACCAACGACTGCCTGTCGCTGCCGACCGAGCTGCCCGGCGTCGTCGCCGTCTCCGCGGTGGGCTCCGAGGGTGTCAAGGCGTACTACTCCAGCTACGGCAAGGGCGTCGTCTCCGTCACCGCGCCCGGTGGCGACCGCCGCTTCCAGCTCCCGGACACCCCCGACAAGGACGGCCGCATCCTGTCCACCATCCCCGGTGGCAAGTACGGCTACATGCAGGGCACCTCGATGGCCACCCCGCACGTCGCCGGCGTGGTCGCGCTGCTCGCCAGCACCTTCCCGTGGGCCAGCCCGGACGAGCTGACCGAGATGCTGACCAGCCACGCCGAGTCCGTCCCGTGCCCGAAGGGCGAGTTCAACCCGGGCGGCGCCGGTGCCTGGAAGGCCACCTGCGAGGGCACCACGAACGACAACGGCTTCTACGGCGCGGGCCTGGTCAACGCCGAGAAGGCGGTCCAGTGGTGGCGCTGACGCGCTGACCGCGGACAGCACTGAACAGTAGAACCGGGGAGCGGGCCCACAGGGTCCGCTCCCCGGTCGCGTTCCCACCCGTCGGCGTTCCGGCCGCGTCGGGCCCGAACCCGGCTAGCCCTCGTCGGCGTACTGCTCCCAGGCCGTCTCCACCGACGGCTTGCCGTGCAGGTCCGGTACGTCCCGCAGCCAGGCGGGCCGCCCGGCCCTGGTCCGGGCCGCCCGCCGCCGCTCCGCCTCGCGCAGCTGCTCGGGCGTGGCGAAGCCCTCCGGCAGCCACTCCTCGGAGAGCACCACCCGGGCGGCGAGGTGGGCGACGTAGGCGTGCCGGACGGCGTCCACCGAGTCGAAGCCGGGCTCGCCGGCCAGCCACTCGTCCGGGACGAGCGCCGCCACCTCCTCCAGCAGCGGCACGGTGACCAGCGGCCCGAGCTCCTCGTCGGCCAGCCGGACGTCCGGGGCCGAGCCGCCGAGCGCGTGCGCGCTGAGGTCGTACCGCTTGCCGACCGAGGCCTCGGCCCCCGCCCAGCGGTGGTGGAAGATCAGCGCGGCGCCGTTGTCGATCAGCCAGAGCCGCCCGTGCCAGACCACCAGGTTGGGGTTGTGCACGGTGCGGTCGACGTTGCCGGTCAGGGCGTCCAGCCAGACCACCCGGCCGGCCTCGGCCGAGTCCACCGTGATCATCCCCGGCCGGAAGTCCCGCGCGCCGGGCAGCAGGTCCATCCCGAGGTTGACCCCGGCGCTGGCCTTGAGCATGTCCTGGATCTCGGCGTCCGGTTCGTCCGCGGCGACGGCCGGGTCGAAGTCCACCAGCCGCAGCTCCGGCACCCGCAGGCCCAGCCGCCGGGCCAGCTCACCGACGATGACCTCGGCGATCAGCGCCTTGCGGCCCTGCGCGGCCCCGGTGAACTTGACCACGTACGTGCCTAGGTCGTCGGTCTCCACCACGCCCGGAACGGAGCCGCCGGCCCGCAGCGGGTCGACGTAGCGCACAGCAGTCACCAGATCGAGCACACCGGCCACCCTATCCCGCCGCGTCGCGGGCTGGACCCTGTGATTGGCTTGCCGGACAGAGCGGTTCCCACCACATGAGGAGAGCAAGGTCATGGGACAGGTGCAGGCCACCACCGAGCGGGTCTACGACGCCGCGCCCGAGCGGGTGTACGAGGCGCTGGCCGACTACCAGGTGACCCGCCCGAAGCTGCTGCCCGCGCAGTACAGCGAGTACGAGGTGCGGGTCGGCGGCACCGGTGCCGGCACCCAGGTGCACTGGAAGCTCCAGGCCACCGAGAAGCGGGTGCGCGACTGCCTCTTCACCGTCTCCGCGCCCGAGCCCGACCAGCTGGTCGAGAAGGACGCCAACTCCAGCATGGTGATCACCTGGACCGTCTCGGCCGTCGGCGAGGGCCGCGCCAAGGTCACCGTGACCGCCACCTGGCAGGGCGCCACCGGCATCGGCGGCTTCTTCGAGCGCACCTTCGCCCCGAAGGGCCTGAACCGGATCCACGACCAGGTGCTGGCCAACCTGGCCGCCGAGGTCCGCTGAGGCCCGCCGAGGTCCGCTGAGGCCCACCGAGGTCCACGTGGGTCCGCCGGGGCCACCGCGGTCCGTCGGCCCCCGGATTCGCCAACCGCGCGATTCGCGCGCGTAGATCCATCGAACCGCTCGAATCGCCCGGGGATTCGAGCGGTTCGGTCTCCCGTACGAGCCGAAAGCCGTACGGGTGGCCGAACCGCCACCTGCGGGTGACGGGGGCCGCCCGGCACCGGTGGGCCACCCTAGGCTCGCCGCCGTGCATATGACGATCCTTCACATTTCCCAACCGGTGGACGGCGGGGTCGCCCGCGTCGTCGCCGATCTGGTCCGGGGCCAGCGGGAGGCCGGCCACCGGGTGCTGGTCGCCTGCCCGCGCGGCGGGCGGCTGGCCGCGGAGGCCGCCGCGGTGGGCGCGCTGGTCCAGGACTGGCCCGCCCGGCGCCCGCCCGGCCCGGGCACCCCCGCCGAGGCCTGGCGGCTGCGCCGGATCGTCCGGGCGGCCGCGCCCGACGTGGTCCACCTGCACAGTGCCAAGGCCGGGTTGGCCGGGCGGCTCGCGGTGCACGGCACGGTGCCGACCGTCTTCCAGCCGCACGCCTGGTCCTTCGCCGCCGTCGACGGCACGCTGGCCGCCGCCACGCTGCGCTGGGAGCGCTTCGCCACCCGCTGGTCGCACCGGCTGCTGTGCGTCAGCGTCCAGGAGCGGGCCGACGGCGTGGCGGCCGGGCTGCACGCCGACTGGGCGGTGGTGCCCAACGGCGTGGACGTGCGCCACTACGCGCCCGCCGACCGCCGCGCCGCCCGGATCGCGCTCGGCCTGGACCTGGAGGCCCCGCTCGCGGTGTGCGTCGGGCGGCTGTGCCGGCAGAAGGGCCAGGACGTGCTGCTGGCCGCCTGGCCGGAGGTGCTGCGCCGGGTGCCGAGGGCCCGGCTGGCCCTGGTCGGCGGCGGGCCGGAGGAGCAGCGGGTCGCGGAGCTGGTCCGGCAGACCGCCGAGCCCGCCCGGATCCGGCTGGTCGGGGACGTGCCGGACCCGCGCCCGTGGCTGGCGGCGGCCGACCTGGTGGTGCTGCCGTCACGCTGGGAGGGGATGGCGCTGGCCCCGCTGGAGGCGATGGCGGCCGCCCGTCCGGTGCTGCTGACCGACGTGCCCGGCGCCCGGGAGTGCCTGCCGCCGTCCGAGCTGGCGCACGCGGTGGTCCCGCCCGAGGACGCGCGGGCCCTCGCCACCCGTATGGGGGACGCGCTGTCAGATCCGATCGAATGCGAGCGGCGCGGCGCCCGGTTGCGCGAGCACGTGGTGGGCCGGCACGACGTGCGCACCGTGGTCGAACAGGTTGACGTCCTCTACCGCCACCTGCTGGGCGCGGGACCGGCGGCGGGGCGGCGCCGGGCCCGTGTCCCAGAGCGGATCTGATCGTTTCACATGCCGTGAATGCCCGCCGTTTCCGGCGTTGTCGTATTCGCACCCTCGGCCGGATAGGGAGGCGAGGCGTCAAATCCGAAATACCTATTAATGGGCGGCTGGAATGAATCGGCAAGTCAACTTCCGGCCTGTACCGCCCGGTTCTGTATTGTCGGATTTTGCCTGCTTCGTTCGGATTTCATGTCGGGAATTCACGGCTGGGCCCCTCGCGACCGACTTCTTCGTGACCAGTTCCTTTGCGATCGGCCCCGCCGCCGGACATCCGGAAGCCGCGAGCGGCAGCAGGTGCTGTCAGGACCGCGCCCACCGGGCCGGGACGGCCGCCCCGCGCCAACCGGTGCCGGGGCACCGTCACCCCGGGCACACAGCAGGGGAGATCGTGCGCTGATGACCATTGACCACGAGAGTGTGCCGCGATCGAGCGGACCCCTGTCCGGCCCCCGCCGGCCCGGCACCGGGCTGCTCGACCGGCCGGCGGGGGCGGCGCACCTCCGGACGGTCCCGCCGCAGCACCGGTCCCGTGGGACGGTCCGCTCCCGGCTGGCCCTGTCACTCGCCCTGGTCCAGGCCGACGTCATCGCGCTGTGCTCCGCCGGCGGCATCGCCAACCGCGCCTTCGACCCGGCCGCCCCGCTCGACCCGCTGCTCGGCGTCCCCGCCGTCCTGCCCCTGCTGCTCCTGCTCAACCTGGCCGGCGGCCTCTACCGCCCCCGGCTCACCCTGTCCGTCCTGGACGAACTGCCCGCGCTGTCCGCCCGGGCCGTGGTCGCCACCGCCTTCGCGGTCACCCTGTCCGGCGGCCTCGGCGGCCACTGGCCCGACTGCGGCCCGGCCAGCCCGGCCCGGCTCACCGTCCTGCTCGGCGCCCAGCTGCTGATCGTGGCCGTCGGCCGCGCCGTCCTCTACCACCTGGTCCGGCGGATCCGCCGCAGCCGCCCCAGCCCCGTCCTGGTGCTCGGCGCCGGCCGGCTCGGCCGCCGGGTCGCCGCCGCCCTCCGCGCGCACGGCGAGTACGGGATGCGCCCGGTCGGCTTCCTCGACGCGGACCCGCCGCTGCTGCCCGGCGACACCGACCTGCCCGTGCTCGGCGGCCGCGAGGCACTGGAGCGCGAGGTGCGCCGGCACGGCGTCCAGCACGTGATCGCCACCGCCGGCGCCGCCGACGAGGCCGAGACCGCCGCCACCCTGCGCGACGCCGCCCGGCTCGGCTGCCAGGTCTGGCTGGTGCCCGCGCTGCGCGAGTACGGCTCGCTGCCCGCCGCCCCGATCACCGGCGGCGACCACCTGTGGGGCTTCCCCTGCCTGCGGCTCGGCAGCCCCGCGATGCGCCGCCCCGGCTGGGCCGCCAAGCGCGCCCTGGACGTCACCGCCGCCGCGATCGGCCTGCTGCTGCTCGCCCCCGTCCTGGTGCTCTGCGCCCTCGCCGTCCGCTTCGACACCGGCCCCGGCGTGCTCTTCCGCCAGCAGCGCACCGGCCTGGACGGCCGGGTCTTCACCGTCCTCAAGTTCCGCACCCTGCGCCCGAGCAACGAACACGAGTCCGCCACCCGCTGGAACATCTCCCAGGACCACCGGATGGGCGCCGTCGGCCGGCTGCTGCGCAAGAGCTCGCTGGACGAGCTGCCCCAGCTGTGGAACGTCCTGCGCGGCGACATGAGCCTGGTCGGCCCCCGCCCCGAACGGCCGTACTTCGTCATGCGGTTCGGCCAGGCCTACCCCGAGTACGCGGACCGCCACCGCGTCCCGGTCGGCCTCACCGGCCTGGCCCAGGTCAACGGCCTGCGCGGGGACACCTCCATCGAGGACCGGGCCCGCTTCGACAACCGCTACATCGAGAGCTGGAGCCTCTGGCAGGACGTCAAGATCCTGTGCCGCACCGCGGCCCTGATGCTCCACCCGGACGGGAGCTGACCCCTTCGTGGCCCTGACCCTCCCCGCCTTCCCCCGCCCGGCCTTACGGGCGGCCCTACCCGCGCTCACCGAGCGCACCAGCCCGCTGGCCGCCGCCACCGTCCTGCTGGTCTGCGTGCCCACCGGGGAGAAGGACGTCGCCGCCGCCGTCCACGTCACCGCCGCCGACCTCGCCTCGCTGGCCCTGGTGGCCCTCACCGCGCTCAACCTGCTGCGCGGGCGGCTGCCCGCGGTCAGCCGCACCACCTGCGCGCTGTTCGGCGGGATCGTGGTCGCCGCCGCCGTCGCCACCCTCGGCTCGACCGACCCGGCCGCCAGCGTCACCGGCTTCGTCCGGCTCGCCCAGGTGTTCGTCCTGGTCCCCGCCGCCGTCCTCTGCGCCCTGCGCGACCGCACCGACCAGCGCCTGGTGCTCGGCTCCTTCGTCCTCGCCGCGCTGGTCCAGGGCGTGGTCGGCGCGAAGCAGTACCTCACCCACACCGGCGCCTCCTACACCGGCCAGCCGATCCGGGCCGTCGGCACCTTCGGCGCGCTCGACATCATGGCGATGTCCAGCGTGGTCAGCTTCGGCCTGCTCGCCGCCCTCGCCTTGGCCCTCGGGGAGCGGGGATCCGCCGGAAACGCCCGGCTGCGCCGCGCGATGTTCGCCGCCGCCGCCTTCCTCGCCTTCCCGCTGGCCGTCTCCTTCAGCCGCGGCAGCTGGATCGCCACCGGCCTCGCCGCTACCGTCCTGCTGCTGCGCGTCGACGCCCGGCTGCTGGTGCGCGGCGCCGTCCTCGGCCTGGCCGCCGCGGTCGTCCTGGTCGGCGGCCTCGGCCTCGGCGGCTCCGGCGTCACCAAGCGGCTCAGCTCGATCGGCTCCGTCTCCGCCGCCCCCGACCAGTCCGTCTCCGACCGGTACGACCTGTGGTCCACCGCCGGACGGATCTGGCAGGACCACCCCGTGCACGGCGCCGGCCCCAAGGCCTTCCAGCAGCTGCGCGACAGCCACGCCCCGCTGCGGCTGTCCTCCGGCAGCGACGCCGCCGACGCCACCATCGGCTTCCAGCGCGAACCCCTGCTCTCCCCGCACAACATGTACTTCCTGGTGCTCAGCGAGCAGGGCCTGATCGGCATCACCGCCTACGCCGCGCTCTTCCTCGCCCTGCTGATCGGCTGCCTGCGCCACCGCCGCGGCCCCGGGCTCGCCGCCCTCGCCCTGCTCACCTGGGTCCTCGTCGACTTCCTGTACTCCGACATCGGCGGCACCACCACCGTGCTGACCTCCGTCGTCCTCGGCCTCGCCGCCCGCGCGGCCGCACAGCACCCCGGGCACCCCGCCGCCGGTCCGGCTACCACCGGAGCGGCCCGGTGACCACCGACCGGCCCGCCGCCGTCGCCTCCCCCCTCCCCGCCCCCCGCGGCGCCCCCGGCGGGGACCCGTCCGCCGGGCCCCACCCGGCCCCCCGGCGCGGCTTCCTCGCCAAGGCCTTCGGCATCACCGCCGTGCTCAGCGCCGCCGGCTCCGGCCTCGGCCTGCTGCGCGACCTCCTGCTGGCCCGCTACTTCGGCGCCAACCAGGGCACCGACGCCTTCCTGGTCGCCTGGACCGTCCCCGAGACCGCCGCGCCGCTGCTGATCGAGGACGCCATGTCCTTCCTCATGGTGCCCGCGTTCGCCCTCGCCCTGGTGCTGCGCGAGGAGGACCCGGACGCCCCCGACCCGGTCCGCCAACTGGTCCGCGCCACCCTGCCCTGGCTGCTGCTCGCGCTCAGCGGCCTCGCCCTGGCCGTCGCCCTGGGCGCCCCGGAACTGGTCGACCTGCTCGCCCCCGGCCTCACCGACCCCGGCCTGGCCGTCACCTGCACCCGGATCACCGCGGTCACCGTGCTGCCCTTCGGAGTGGCCGGCTACCTGGCCGCCGCGCTGCGCGCCCACCACCGCTTCACCGCCCCGGCCGGCATCTACGTCGCCTACAACCTCGGCATCCTCGCCGTCCTGCTCTGCCTCCACTCCTACCTCGGCGTGCGCTCCGCCGCCCTCGGCGTCGCGGGCGGCAGCCTGCTGATGGCCGGTCTGCTGGTCGGCCCGTTCCTGCGCCGGCTGCGCCAGGGCCCGCCCGGCACCGGCCGGGGCCGCCGTTCGCGCCGGGCCCTGGTGCTGATGCCGCTCGCCCTGCTGCCGGTGGCCGCCTTCACGCTCACCCGGCAGTCCCAGGTCTTCGTCGAGCGCTACCTCGGCTCGGCCCTGCCGCCCGGCACCATCTCGCACCTCAACTACGCCGCCAAGGTCTCCCAGCTCGCCATGACGGCGGGCCTGCTGATCTGCACCGTCACCTTCCCGCTGGTCGCCCGGGCGCTGGCCGCCGGGGACCTCACCGCCGCCCGCGACCGGGTGGAGAAGGACCTCGGCCAAGCGGCGGCCGTCGTCCTGTTCGGCACCGCCTTCCTGATGGCCTGCGCCCCCTCGGTGGTCTCGCTGCTGTTCGAGCGCGGCGCCTTCGGCCCGCACGACACCGCCGCCACCGCCGACGTCATCCGGGTGTACAGCTTCGGCCTGCCCGCCCAGGCGCTGATCGGCGTGATGGTCCGCCCGTACTTCTCGCTGCGCCCGGTGGTCCGCCGGGCCGACGACCCGGGCGCCGAGGACGGCCGCCGGCTGCTGGACTGGTACCCGGCCGCCGCGATGGTGCTCGGCCTCGGCGTCACCGTCGCCACCGGCCTGCTCGCCACGCCCCGCTTCGGCGCCCTGGGGCTGGCCGCCGGCAACGCGGCCGGGATCACCGCCGCCGCCGCACTGCTGCTGCACGGCCTGGTGCTGCGCGGCATCCCGCTGCGGCTGCACCGGGTGCTCGGCGGCCACGGCCGGCTGGTGGCCGCCGCCGCCGGGGCCACCGTGCTCGGCACCGCCGCCGCCGGGCTGGCCGCCGACCCCCTGCTGTCGACCCTCCTCGGGGGCCTCACCGTGGCGCTGGCCTTCGCGGCCCTCGGCACCGGGCTCGGCGCCCGCGAGGTGCGCGGCCCGGTCCTCGCCCTCGCCCGGGCCCTGGGGCCCGTCCGGAACCCGCCAACCGCCGCCGAAGAAGGGAAGCGTCCCGATGGACAATGAACGGGGAACCGTCCGTTCGGCCCGGGCAGGCCTCCAGAGCGCACCGCCGGACCGGGCACGACCGCCCAGGAGCCGCCACCCGCTCGGCGCACCGCCGGTCCCCGGCTCCGCCTCGCCGTGGATCCTGATGTACCACTCGGTGGCGGTCGAGCAGGAGGACCCCTACCGGCTCACCGTCAGCCCCGAGCGGTTCGCCGAACAGATCGGCTGGCTGTACCGGAGCGGCCGGCGCGGCGTCTCCGTCCGCGAGCTGATGCGGGCCCACGCCCTCGGCCGGGACGACAGGCTGGTCGGCCTGACCTTCGACGACGGCTACGCCGACATCGCCCGGTACGCGGTGCCGACCCTCCAGGCGTACGGCTTCACCGCCACCGCGTACGTGGTCGCCGACCTGCTCGGCCGGGACAACGGCTGGGACACCGAGGGCCCGCGCAAGCGGCTGCTCACCGTCCAGGAGGTCACCGGGCTCGCCGGCGCCGGCTGGGAGATCGGCTCGCACGGCCTCGGCCACCGGGCGCTGCCCGGCCTGCCGCCCGAGGCCCTCGCCGTCCAGGCCCGGGAGAGCCGGCGGCTGCTGGAGGAGGCCGTCGGCGGCCCGGTCACCGGCTTCTGCTACCCGTACGGCGCCGTCGACCTGCCCGCCGCCCTGGCCGTGCGCGACGCCGGGTACGACCACGCCTGCGCCATCGCGCACTCCCCGCTCACCGGCCGCTTCGCCCTGCCCCGCTGCTACGTCGGCGACCGCGACGGCGCCTGGCGGCTGCGCGCCAAGCAGGGTCGGCACCGGTTGCGGGACGCCGTCACCGGGCTGCGCCACGCCCGCCGGGAGCCCCGGCCATGAGGGTGCTGCACATCGTCACCGGCCTGGCCGCCGGCGGCGCCGAGCGCCAACTGCACCTGCTGCTGCGGCACCTGCCGGCGCACCAGCAGTGCGAGGTGCTCGCCCTGACCAACCCCGGCACGGTCGCCGAGGCGCTGCGCGCCGACGGCGTCACCGTCCACCACCTCGGCATGCGCGGCAACCGGGACCTCGGCGCGCTGCCCCGGCTGGTCCGGCTGGTCCGGGCCGGCCGCTACGACCTGGTGCACACCCACCTGTACCGGGCCCAGCTGTACGGCCGGACGGCCGCCCGGCTGGCCGGGGTGCGCGCGGTGGTCTCCACCGAGCACTCGCTGCACGCCGGGGTGATCGAGGGCCGCCCGGTCACCCGGGGCGTCAAGGGCCTCTACCTGGCGGCCGAACGGCTCGGCAGCACCACCGTCGCGGTCTCCCGCCAGGTCGCCCAGACGCTGCGTTCCTGGGGCGTCCCGCCGGCCCGGATCGAGCTGATCCCGAACGGCATCGACACCTCCCGCTACCGCCTCCCGCCCGCCGAACGGGCCGCCGTCCGCCGCCGGCTGCGGGCCGAGCTCGGGCTGCCGTACGGGGGCTGGGTGGTCGGCGGGGTGGGCCGGCTGGTGCCCGGCAAGCGCTTCGAGGTGCTGGTCGAGGCGCTCGCCGAGCTCGACCCGGCCACCCGGCTGGTGCTGGTCGGCGAGGGTCCGGAGCGCGCCGCGCTGGAGCGCCGGGCCGAGGAACTCGGCGTGCGGGACCGGCTGGTGCTCACCGGGGAGCGCGACGACGTCCCCGAACTGCTGGCCGCCCTGGACGTGCTGGCCGCCCCCTCCACCGCGGAGACCTTCGGCCTCGGCGTCCTGGAGGGCCTCGCGGCCGGGCTGCCGGTGCGCTACAGCGCCTGCCCGGCGCTCGACGAACTGCCGCCCAGGGCCGCCCCGCAGGCCCGCCGCGTCCCCTCCGAGCCCGCCGCCTACGCCGCCGCGCTGCGCGACCTGCGGCCGCTCAGCGGGCACACCGCCGACCCGCTGCCGCACCCCCCGGCCGTCGGCCACTACGACATCGTCCGGGTCGCCGCCGACCTGGGCGCCCTCTACGACCGGCTGGCCCGCGTCTGACCGCCCGCCACCGCCGGAACCGCCGTACCAGACCCAAGGAGCAACACCCATGACCACACCGCGCCGAAGCGCCCGCCGCCTGGTCCGCCGCTGGTGGCCGGTGGTGCTCGCGGTTCCGCTGGGCGCCGCGGTCGGCGCCGGGTACGCCGTCGCCGCGTCCCCGTCGTACGCCGCGAACGCCTACGTCCTCGTGGTCGCGCAGAACCCCGGGGAGGCCGCGATCGCGACCAACTTCGCCCAGGCGTACGGCCGGCTGGCCGGGCAGCCGCAGGTGCTCGGGGTGGCAGCCGCCGAGACCGGCCACACCCGGTCCGAGCTGGAGGCCCTGGTGCACGGGACGACCTCCCCGGACGCCCCGATGATTGAGATCACCGGGACCGGGGAGCGCCCCCAGGAGGCCGCCCGGACGGCCGACGCGGTGGCCCGCTCGCTGGTCGCCTTCGCCAACACCAGCAGCAAGGACACCAACGTCCGGCTGGTGACGCTCTCCCCGGCCGCCGCGCCGGACAGGCCGACCACGCCGTCCGGGAGGCTGGACGTCGCGGTCGGCGGCGCGACCGGGCTGCTGCTGGGCGCGCTGGTGATGATGACCCGCCGCCGGGGTGCCCCGGCGGCGCCGGAGGCCGTCGGGAGCCCCGCGACGCCGCAGGAGCCGCAGGTGCCGCGGGCCGCGCGGGTGCCGCAGGCCCCCGCCGCGTCCGCGCCGGTGGCCGTCCCGGCGACCCCGCGCCCGCGCCGCGAGGAGCCGGCCGGGGCCGGGACCGAGCCCAAGCCCGCCGCGGGTCCCAAGGTCGAGCCCAAGACCGAGGCCGAGCCCAAGGCCGGGACCAAGAGCGTGAAGGCGCCGGTGAAGGCCCCGGAGAAGGCCGAGAAGAAGCCCGCAGGGAAGCCCGTCGGGAAGGCCGACACGCAGGCCGCCGCCGAGCCCCCGGCGGCGGAGCAGCCCCCGGCCGAGGCGCCGGCCCCGGCCACCACTGAGCAGGCCCCGGTCGGGGGCGGTCGATGAGCACCGAGACCCGCAGAGGCGGCCTGCCCGCCCAGGCGACGGCGCCGGCCTGGACCACCGAGCTGCGCTGCGAGGACGACGCCCTGGACGCCCTCGCCGAGGAGTGGGACGACCTGGCCGCCCGCTGCCGGACCGCCACCTTCTTCCAGGCCGCGGACTGGCAGCGCTCCTGGTGGCGCCACTACGGCCGCCCCGGCGGCCTGCTCGTGGTGCTGGTCCGCCGGGACGGCCGGCTGGTCGGCGCGGGCGCCTTCGTGCGCCGCGGCGGGCCGCTCGGCGGCCTGACCGGCCTCGGCGGCGGGCTGGTCGACTACACCGACGTCCTGCTCGACGACGAGTGCGCCGACCGGGCCGCCGCCGAGTTCGCCGCCGCGCTCCCGCTCACCCGCCCCTGGCACTGGCTGGAGCTGCGCGAGGTGCACCCCGGGGCGGCGGTGCACCGGGTGTACGGGCACTGGCGCGGCAGCCGCCGCCGCTACCAGGACTCGCTCTGCCAGTACCTGCCGGCCGTCCCGATGGACCGGCTGCTCAAGCGGGTGCCCGGCAAGACCGCCCAGCGCAGCCGGGTGAAGCTCCGCAAGATCGCCGAGGCCGGGGTGGAGGTCCGCTCGACCCCGGTGGCGGAGGTGCCGCAGGCGCTGGACGCGATGCTGCGGCTGCACTTCCTGCAGTGGCAGGCGCGCGGCGTCACGCCCGAGCACCGCACCGAGCGGTTCGCCCGGCACCTGGCCGAGTCCAGCACCGGACTGGTCGCCGCCGGCCGGGCCGCCGTCCACCAGTTCCACCTGGACGGCCAGCTGGTCGCGGTCAACCTGCTGCTGCTCTGCCCGTCCTTCGGCGGGCTGTACATGTACGGGGCGCACCCGGTGCTGCGCGAGCGGCTGGACATCGCCGGACTGCTGTTCAGCGCGGCGCTGGACGAGACGGTCGGCGCCGGCGTCCCGCTGCTCGGCCTGCTGCGCGGCCAGGAGCCGTACAAGCAGCGCTGGCGGCCGGACCAGCTGGCCAACCAGCGGCTGCTGCTCGGCCCGGCGGGGGCGGCACCGGCGGCCGCCGTCCGGGCCGGGGCGGTGCGCGCCCGGCAGGCGGCGGCGCACCAGCTGCGCACCCGCTTCCCCCGCCTCAAGGAGGCGCTGCTGGCCCGCCGCCGCAGCTGACCGCTCAGTGCCGGGCGTGCCGCGCGCCGCCCGTCGGCTTGTGCGTCGGCTTGGGGGCCGTCGGACGGGTCGACGGGCTGGCCGCCCGGCTCGGGGTGGCGCCACCCCCGGGTACGGCGGGGGCGGCGGGTACGGCGGGCGCGTCCGGCGGGTCCTCCGGAGCCGGTGCCGGGGCGGTGGGCGGCGCCGGCACCCCTTCCGGCGCCGGGGCCCCCTTCGAGCCGGACATCAGCTGCTTGAACGTCGTCGCCGAGCGGGGATTGCGGTCGCACTCGAAGAAGCCGTGCGGACAGTAGTCGGTGACGGTCTGGTAGGCGGTGTCGTGGGTGCGGATCCAGTCGACCATCCGGCGCACGTACTCGGGGTTGTCGCCGTTGCGGAACAGCCCCCACTCCGGGTAGGAGACCGGCTTGCCGCGCTTGGCGGCGAACTCCACCTGGTCCTGGAGGCCGTACGGCTCGCGCACGTAGTCGTCGAAGGTGCCGCCGGCGGGCTGGTCGTAGCTGTCCATGCCGATGATGTCGACCACGTCGTCGCCGGGGTAGCACTTGGTCCACGGGACGGCGTCCAGGCCCCGGCTGGGGGCGAAGTCGAAGCGGAAGCGCTGGCCGGGCACCGAGCGCATCACCCCGACGATCCGCCGCCAGTACGCCTTCCACGCGGACGGGTCGGGCTTGCAGCGGTGGGTGTAGGTGGTGCCGTTCATCTCCCAGCCGAGCGTGAGCACGGTGTCCGCGCCGCCCAGCGCGACCAGCCGGCGCGCGAGCTTGAGGAAGTGCGCGTCGAAGTCCCCGCGCTCCCCCTGGGCGAGCAGTCTGGCGACCTCGCCGTCCGGCACGTTCGCCTCGTTGGGCACCAGCATCGGCACGCCGAGCACCAGCAGCCGGGACGGGTCGGCCTGCCGCCACTGCGACCAGAGGCCGAGCACCATCGCCTCGCCCTCGATGTCGCTCCAGTCGTTGCCCGCCAGATAGGTGTGGCCGACCTGCATGTTCGCGTCGCCGAGCCACTGCGCGTACTGGCGGATCTGCGGGATGTGGTTGTCCCAGGAGCCGACGAAGGCGCCGAACGGCGGCTCGTGGTTCGGGCGCTGGACCGGAGGGCGGGGGGCCGCGCCGCGCGGCTCGACGGCGTCCGAGGAGAGGGTGTGCCGTTCGGTCTGGCTGAACGGCGTCCCCGCCGGGACGCTGGCCGTGGCCATCAGCAGCAGGGTGGCGGCGGCCAGCGTCAGGCGGCCGATTCGCATGGTGCTCTCCTCCGGACGTCGCGTGGGCGGGGCGCACGGTCTCGGCGTGGACGGACCGTGACGCCCCGCTGGCCGACAGTAGGCCCGAAGGGGGACGAAAAAGCCGAATGTCACCCTAAAGTGGGCGCCATTCGAACGCCGTCTGCCGCAACGGCCGGCGGCCGGTGCTCAGGTATCAGATCTGTAACGGTCCGGCCGGGCCCGTCCGGCCCGCTCCGGCGGACCCGGCGGAGCGGCCACGGCCCCGACGGCGCAGGTGGGCGGGCGGGCGCGCGGGGAGGGCGCGCGGGGCCCGGCGGACGCCCGGCGGGGCCCGGCGGGGGCGGAACCGGGCTGACTCGCGTACCCGGTGAAAGGTACGCTCCGGCCGTGTCCTGGAAGCCTCTGCGTGTACTGACCCCCCGCTCGATCCTGCCTGCCTCGGCGGTGGTGCTGGTCCTTGCGGCCGGGGCGGCGGCGCACGCGAACAAGCCGGTGCCGTTCGGCGACCGGGTCGCGGGACCGGGCGATGCGGGGGCGACGCCGGTGAACTCCGAGTCGCTCGGCTCGGCCGACCTCGACCTGCGGGTGGGCCCGGGCTTGGAGGCCTTCCACCAGCAGACCGGCGAGCAGGCCTGGTCCTACCGCCGCGAGGGCGTCGAGGCGCTCTACCTGGCGATGGCCGGCGACAACGCGATCGTGGTCTGGGACGACGGCATGGTCACCTCGGTGCGCCCCGGCGACCACGAGGTGCGCTGGCACCGGGTGGTGCCCGGCCTGGCCGACTGGCTGCACGGCGACGGCGAGCCCGGCGCCGACAAGCGGACCGAGGCCCAGCGCAAGGCGCTCGCCAAGCAGCGGGCCGCGGCCGCGCTGCACACCGTCCAGCGGGACGGCTCGCCCTGGCTGGCCCTGGTCACCCCGAACCTCACCATGGGCCTGCGCGACGCCGACGGCGACCTGCGCTACAACGACAAGCCCTCCGGCGGCTGCGTCTACGACCCGCTGCGCGCCGTCCACACCGACTACGCCGTGCTGATCCCGCGCACCTGCACCAACAGCGGCGGGCAGGCCGTCTCCGGCGGCATCACCGGCTACCGGCTGGACAGCAACGGCTGGTCGACGAGCACCGGCCCGACGGCCACGGTCAAGGTGCTGGACCGCAGCCGGGTGGAGATCACCGATGGCCCGGTCGTCCCGCCCCGGGTGTTCGACACCAAGGCGGCCGCGCCCGAGACGGCCTGCGGCAGTGTGGGGGCGCCGTTCGCGGCGGTCCGGCCGCAGGGCGGCTGCGCGGCGGACCCGGCCGCCGGCCAGGACCCGGCCGGGAACCCGGCCCCGGACGCCCCGGCGGCCGCCGGAGCCCCCGAGGGGGACCAGCCGGCCGGGCAGCCCCAGTAGCCGGGACGGCCTCCGGTCGGTGGGCCGGCGGGCCGGTGGATACCCCTGGGCGGTACTTCCCCGGGGGCGGTACGGGGCCCGGTAGACTTGCCGTCATGGCTATCTTCTCCGGGCAATAGCGGGCGGTCGGCGCCGCGAGGGCCGCGCCGACCGCCGATGAAGCCCCCCTCATGCCAACCCGGCCCCGGGTCCGTCGCACCCGGCCGCCCGCCCACGTCCCAGGAGTAGTCCCCAGCCATGATTTCCGCCAACGCCCTCGAACTGCGTGCCGGTGCCCGGATCCTGAT
Organism: Kitasatospora sp. NPDC056273; assembly: GCF_042268845.1. Classification (NCBI taxonomy): domain Bacteria; kingdom Bacillati; phylum Actinomycetota; class Actinomycetes; order Kitasatosporales; family Streptomycetaceae; genus Kitasatospora; species Kitasatospora sp. NPDC056273. The sequence continues at coordinate 357,298 of NZ_JBHJSJ010000002.1, forward strand.
CGAGTCCGCGAGCTTCAAGGTCGCCGCCGGTGACCGGATCGGCCTGGTCGGCCGCAACGGCGCCGGCAAGACGACGCTCACCAAGGTGCTGGCCGGCGAGGGCCTGCCGGCCGCCGGAACCGTCACCCGTTCGGGCGAGGTCGGCTACCTCCCGCAGGACCCGCGCACCGGCGACCTGGACGTCCTCGCCAAGGACCGCATCCTGTCCGCCCGCGGCCTCGACACCGTGCTGAAGAAGATGCGCGAGAACGAGGACCGGATGGCCAACGGCCAGGGCGCCACCCGGGACAACGCGATGAAGAAGTACGCCCGGCTGGAGACCGAGTTCCTCACCAAGGGCGGGTACGCCGCCGAGGCCGAGGCCGCCACCATCGCCGCCGCGCTGGGCCTGCCGGACCGCATCCTCGCCCAGCCGCTGCACACCCTCTCCGGTGGTCAGCGCCGCCGCGTCGAGCTCGCCCGGATCCTCTTCTCGGACTCCGACGTGCTGCTGCTCGACGAGCCCACCAACCACCTGGACGCGGACTCGATCGTCTGGCTGCGGGACTTCCTGAAGACGTACAAGGGCGGCTTCATCGTCATCTCGCACGACGTCGACCTGGTCGAGACGGTCGTCAACAAGGTCTTCTACCTGGACGCCAACCGCTCCGCCATCGACGTCTACAACATGGGCTGGAAGCAGTACCAGCAGCAGCGCGAGGACGACGAGAAGCGCCGCAAGCGCGAGCGCGCCAACGCCGAGAAGAAGGCCGCGACCCTGAACGCGCAGGCCGACAAGATGCGCGCCAAGGCGACCAAGACGGTGGCCGCGCAGAACATGGCCCGCCGCGCCGACAAGCTGCTCTCCGGCCTGGAGCAGGTCCGGGTGAACGACAAGGTCGCCAAGCTGCGCTTCCCCGACCCGGCCCCCTGCGGCAAGACCCCGCTGACCGCCAGCGGCCTGTCCAAGTCCTACGGCTCGCTGGAGATCTTCACCGACGTCGACCTGGCGATCGACCGGGGCTCCCGGGTCGTCGTGCTGGGCTTCAACGGTGCCGGCAAGACCACCCTGCTGCGGATGCTGGCCGGGGTGGAGGCGCCGGACACCGGCGAGGTGATCCCGGGCCACGGCCTGAAGATCGGCTACTACGCCCAGGAGCACGAGACGCTCGACCCGGACCGCAGCGTCCTGGAGAACATGCGCTCGGCCGCGCCGGACACCGACCTGGTGCAGATCCGCAAGATCCTCGGCTCCTTCCTGTTCTCCGGGGACGACGTGGACAAGCCGGCCGGGGTGCTCTCCGGTGGTGAGAAGACCCGTCTGGCGCTGGCCACCCTGGTGGTCTCCTCCGCCAACGTGCTGCTGCTCGACGAGCCCACCAACAACCTCGACCCGGCCAGCCGCGAGGAGATCCTGGGCGCGCTGCGCGAGTTCTCCGGCGCGGTCGTGCTGGTCACCCACGACGAGGGCGCGGTCGAGGCGCTCGACCCGGAGCGGATCATCCTGCTGCCGGACGGCGTGGAGGACCTGTGGAACCCGGGCTACGCCGATCTGGTCTCGCTGGCCTGACCGGAAGTAGACGCGAGATCCGCTTTTTGGATGAGAATATCTAGTCCTTTCGGCGTGTCCGGGAATGAAGTAGACCTGGATTCCGTTTAAGGACTTTCCGTCGGCCCGCCACTCGATCGTGGTCGGGCCGACGCTGCTGATCAGCTCTTTTTCGGCAAACAGCGGCATCAGTCCGGGGGCGCGCACTCTGTGTGAGCGCCCTGCTGCGCTCGGATCACCACCGGTGGACCACGCAATTCCGACATCGACCTTGTCGAATGGGTGGCCAGGACGCGGTGGATGGGTGATCATGGGAATCTGACCGAGCAACGCTACGAGGAGGCACGGGTGGCCGAGACTCTGAAAAAGGGCAGCCGGGTGACCGGTGCCGCGCGTGAGAAGCTCGCGGCCGATCTCAAGAAGAAGTACGACTCCGGGGCGAGCATTCGCGCTCTCGCGGAGGAGACCGGTCGTTCGTACGGCTTCGTGCACCGGATGCTGAGCGAATCCGGAGTCATTCTCCGGGGCCGCGGCGGTGCCACGCGGGGCAAGAACAAAGCGACTGCCGGGGCCAGTTCCTGACGGTTCGTCAGCCATTGGCTGGATGACGCGGCGGCAGGACGCCGACCGAGGAGACGACGGTTGACCATTCAGCCGGGCGTCCGCCCTCGGGTCGTGTGGACCGGCCGCCGATCGTCATGTCCGGGGTGTCGTCCGTCCCCCGTTTTCCGAAGTCCGTTCATTTCTCCCGGGACCGTCGTCTTCGTTCCCCCGCCGAGTGCCCCGGGCCCCGTCGATCCTTCCCGGTCGGGGCCCCTGCCCTTGCGCGTCGAGGTTTGTTACTCTCCGGTAGCCACGTCCCTCGCCACCGGAGGTTCCCCGCATGACCGCTCCCGCCACCGACCCGCAGGCCCCGAGCTGGGAGCGGGACGGCGTCCGCCTGGAGATCGACGGTGAACTCGCCGTCGTGACCCTGTGCCGACCCAAGCGGCGCAATGCCCAGTCGCCCGCGCTCTGGCGCGCCCTCGCCGACGCCGGGTGCGACCTTCCCGGCAGTGTCCGGGTGGTGCTGCTGCGCGCGGAGGGGGTCTCCTTCTCCGCCGGGCTGGACCGGGCCATGTTCACCCCCGAGGGCATCCCGGGCGAGCCCACCTTCCTCCAGCTCGCCGCCTCCACCGACCAGGAGCTGGACGCCGCCATCGCCTCGTACCAGGAGGCCTTCACCTGGTGGCGCCGCCCGGACCTGGTCTCCATCGCGGCGGTCCAGGGCCACGCCGTCGGCGCGGGCTTCCAGCTGGCCCTCGGCTGCGACCTGCGGGTGGTCGCCGAGGACGTCCAGTTCGCGATGAAGGAGACCTCGCTGGGCCTCGTCCCGGACCTGGCCGGCACCAAGCCGCTCACCGAACTCGTCGGCTACGCGCGGGCGCTGGAGATCTGCGCGACCGGCCGCTGGGTGGGGGCCGAGGAGGCCGCCGCGATCGGACTGGCCAACCTGGTGGTGCCGGGCGAGGAGCTGGACGCCGCCGCCCGGGACCTCGCGGCGGCCCTGCTGGCCGCTCCGCGCGGCGCGGTGATCGAGACCAAGGCGCTGCTGCAGGGCGCCGCCGGGCGCTCCTTCGACGAGCAGCGTTCGGCCGAACGGGCGGCGCAGGCCCGTCGGCTGCGGGAGCTCGCCGGGATCGGCGACTGACCGCACGGTGATGACGCGGGGCCCGGCCCGGGGAGATTCCCCCGGGCCGGGCCCTTTCCCGTGCCCCCGGCGGGCCGCCGGTGCTCGCCGGGCGGGGATCGTGGCGAAATGCCAGAGTTGGGGAGGTTTGCGATATAGCTGGTGCCGTACGACGGGAGAAGCACCCATGCCTGACACTCCGACGCCCGCGACCATGCCCAAGCACACCGGCAGCGGCAGCGCCCCGAACCCCGGTCCGCCGGGGGCCGGCGGCGGTGCCAAGCCGGTGGGGGAGCGTGGCCGCACCGCGCTGGCCGTCGGCGTGGTGGAGAAGATCGCCGGGATGGCGGCCCGCGAGGTCGCCGGGATCCACGCGCTCGGCTCCGGGCTCGCCCGCACCTTCGGCGCGATGCGGGACCGGGTGCCCGGCGGCAAGCCCAGCGTCGGGCGGGGCATCAAGGCGGAGGTCGGCGAGAAGCAGACCGCGATCGACATCGCCCTGGTGGTCGAGTACGGCGTGGTCATTCCCGAACTCGCCCGCCAGGTGCGGGAGAACATCATCAACGCGGTGGAACGGATGACCGGCCTGGAGGTCGTCGAGGTCAACATCGCGGTCAACGACGTCCACCTCCCGGACGAACCGGAGTTCGAGGAGGAAGAGGAGCCGGTGGTGCCCTCCGGGCAGCGGCCGAAGCTCAAGTAGCGCGTTCGGCGGCGGGCCGACGGCGGACCCGACGAGGCAGCGGGACACGAGGGAGTAGCGGATGAACCTGGCCATCGTCGGCCTGGTGGTGGGCATGGCCCTCGGCTTCGCCGGGTACTTCGGCGGGTTCGCGGCCTTCCTGCTGGTGGCCGCGCTCGGGCTGGTCGGATTCGTGCTCGGGCGCCTGCTGGAGGGCGACATCGAGCTGGGCGAACTCGGGGACCTGCTCCGCGGCCGCGACCGGCGCCGCTGATGGCGGGCCCCGCGTCGGCTCCGGCCGCGCTCTCCGGGTCGGGTGCCGTACCGGGCCCCGGCCCGGGTTCCGGTTCTGGTTCCGGTTCCGGTTCCGTGCCGGGGCGCCGGGGGCGGCTCCGGGTCGCCGACCGGGTGTACGCGCGGATCGCGGCCCGGGCCGTCCGGGAGGTGCTGACCGAGGCCTGGCCCGCCGGGCGGGCGAAGGGGGCGCCGCCGCACGTCTCGGTGACCGTACCGGGGAGCACGGCGACGGTCCGGGTGGCGGTCGAGCTGCCGTTCCCCTCGGACATCGCGGCGCTGGCCGGGGCCGTTCGGGCGCGGATCGCGGAGCGGGTGGTGGGGCTGACCGGGACGAGGGTGTCGGAAGTCGTCGTCGTGGTCGAGAAGCTGGTGACGGGGGGCGCCTCGTGACCGAGGAGGCGCCCGGAACGGCGGCGGTGCCGGGGGCCCGGCCGGAGAAGGTCAGGCGGCTGCGGGCGCCCCGTACGGCCGCGGCGGCCCTGGTGGCGACGGCGGTGCTGGTGGTGGCGGGGGCGCTGCTGTACGACGTGGTCGCCGTACGGGTGGGGCAGCCGGCGCGGCGGTGGCGGGCGCAGATCGCGGACGAGCTGGCGACCCGGCACCTCGACGACCTGGCGGTGCTGGTGGGGGCCGGAGCGGCGACCGCGCTCGGCGGGTGGCTGCTGTGGCTCGCCGTCGCGCCCGGGCTGCGGCGGTGGCTCGTGCTGCGGCCCTACGGGGGGACGACCGCGGCCGTCGACCGGGCCGGGGTCGGACACCTGCTCGCGGACCGGGCGGCGGGCCTGGACGGGATCGACCGCCTGCGGATCCGGGTCGGGCGGCGGCGGGTCCGGATCTCGCTGGAGGGGGTGGCGGACCCGGCGCTGGTGCAGCGGCAGTTGCGGGACGAGCTGGAGCGGGTGGGGCTGGGGCGGCCACTGCGGCTGGACGTGCGGACGGGACGGGGGGCCGGGGGCGTGGTGGGGGAGGACCCGGGGGCGGGGACCACCGGGTCCGGGACGGGGGCCGGGGCGGCCGGCGGCGAGGGGGCGGCCGGGTGAGGAGGACGGTCGTCAACCGGGTGGTGCTGGGGGTGGTGGGGGCCGTGCTGCTGGCGGCCGGGGTGCTGGTGCTGGCGGGCGGGCTCGACCTGTACCGGCGGCTGGGCGTCCACCCGCCGCAGTGGTGGCCGCTCACCTCACCCGACCAGCCGGTGGTGAGCGCGCGTTCCCGGGGGCGGTGGGTGGCGTCGTCGTGGTGGTGGCCGACGGTGATCGGCGGACTGACCGCCCTGGTGGCGGGGATGGCGTGGTGGCTGGTGGCGCAGCTGCGGCGCAGCGGGCTGTCGAGCATCGCGGTGCCGACGCCGGGGGTGAGCGGGCTGCGGCTGCGGGTCGGTGCGCGGGCGCTGGAGGAGGCGCTGGAGAACGGGACGGCGGTGCTGCCGGACGTCGAACGGGCCGGGGTGCGGCTGGTGCGGGCGCCGGGGCACCCGAGGCTGCGCGGGGCGGTGCGGCTGCGGCCGGGCGGGGATCCGGCCGCGCTGGTGGAGCACTTCGAGGACGGGCCCCGGACGGACGCGTGCGGGAGCCTGCGGCTGGCGGAGCTGCCGGCCGACCTGCGGATCCGGGTCCTCCAGGCGGCCCACGCCGAGCCGCGGCCCGGGCGGGGGCGGCGCGGTCGGCGGGGGCGCGGGCAGGCGCGGGTGGAGTAGGCGGGTCGGGCTCAGAGGCCGCGGAGGGCGCCGCCGTCGACGGGGACCATGATGCCGGTCAGGTAGGAGGCGGCGGGGGAGAGCAGGAAGGCGGCGACCTTGCCGAACTCCTCGGGGGTGCCGTAGCGGCCCAGCGGGATCGAGGCGGTGGCCTGGGCGCGGGCCGCGTCGGGGTCGGCGGCGAGGCCGTCGAGCTCGCGGACCCGGTCGGTGTCGATCCGGGCCGGGAGCAGGCCGAGCACCCGGATGCCGCGGGGGCCGAGCTCGTCGGCGAGGGCCTTGGCGGCCATGGCGAGACCCGGGCGCAGACCGTTGGAGATGCCCAGGCCGGGGATCGGCTGGCGGACCGAGCTGGAGAGCACGAAGGCGATCACCCCGCCGTCGGGGAGCGCGGCGGCGGTGGCGCGGGCGAGGCGCAGGGCGCCGAGGAAGACGGACTCGAAGGCGTCCCGCCAGGCCTCCTCGGGGGTGGTCTCCACGGGGCCGGCCTGGGGGCCGCCGACGCTGATCAGGATGCCGTCGAGCCGGCCGAAGCGGTGCCGGGCCTCGGAGATGAGGCGCTCGGGGGTGTCGGGGTCGGCGTTGTCGGCGACGAGGCCGTGGGCGGTGCCGAGGGTCTCGAGTCCGGCGACGGCGGTGTCGACGGCTTGCCGGGTGCGGCCGCTGACGAGCACGCGGGCGCCGTCGGCGACGAGTTCGCGGGCGCTCGCGAGGCCGAGGCCCCGGGTGGCGCCGGTGACGATGTAGGCCTTGTCCTTCAGTCCGAGATCCATGGGGACATAGTGCCCGGTGCGGAGGGTGGGGAGCGGGTCGAGGGGGCTGGCGTTGACGCCGGGGGGAAGGTTTACGGTCGTCGTCGGAAGTGCGGGAGGAGTGGTCCGGCATGCGGATCGGGGAGTTGGCGGAGCGGGCGGGGACGACCACGCGGGCGTTGCGGTACTACGAGCAGTTGGGGTTGTTGCCGGCCCGGCGGGCGGGCAACGGGTACCGGGCGTACGACGAGGCGGACCTCAGGCTGCTGCGCGAGATCCGGATGCTGCAGGACTTCGGGTTCGGGCTGGAGGAGACCAGGCCGTTCGTGGAGTGCCTGCGGGCGGGGCACCCGGAAGGGGACTCGTGTCCGGCCTCGCTGGAGGTGTACCGGCGGAAGCTGGGGGAGCTGGACGAGTGCATCGCCCGGCTCCAGGACGTAAGGGCGCAGGTGGCGGGGCAGTTCGACCGGGCCGTACGGGCGCGGGACGAGCTGGCCGCCGTCGAGGAACCGCCCCATTGTGAACTGGCGAAGGAGTAGACGGTGGTGGAGATCGCGGGTGTGCCGGCGGTGACGGACGAGACGTTCGCCGCGGAGGTGCTGGCGGCCGAGGGTCCGGTGCTGGTGGACTTCACGGCGGACTGGTGCCCGCCCTGCCGGATGATGGCGCCGGTGCTGGCGGACATCGCGCGGGAGGAGGCGCACCGGGTGCGGGTGGTGAGCCTGGACGTGGACCACAACCCGCGGACCCAGGCGGCGTACGGGGTGCTGTCGATGCCGACGCTGATGGTGTTCCGGGGCGGGCAGCCGGTGCGGTCGGTGGTGGGGGCGCGGGCGAAGGCGCGGTTGCTGCGGGAGCTGGAGGACGTCCTCTAGGCGGGGACGGCGTCGAGCGGGACCTCGGCCTCGGCGGCCTGCTTGGCGCGGTCCTTGGCCTCGCGGCGGGCGAGGACCCAGACGCCGACCGGGATCATCGCGGTGAACAGCCACCACTGGATGGCGTAGGCCATGTGCGGGCCGATGTCGGAGTGGTTGGGCTCGGGGACCAGCTGGGGCTGGTCGGCCGGGGCCGGGGTGGTGCCGGCGAGTTCGAGGTAGCCGCCGAGGAGGGGGGCGCCGGTCCGCTTGGCCTGCTCGTCGGTGTTGATCAGGTTGAACTGGCGGTCGGGCAGGCCGGTGCGGTCCTTGATGCCGCTGGCGCCGTAGGTCTCCTCGGCGCGCAGGCGGCCGGTGAGGGCGACCTCGCCGGCCGGGGTGGCCGGGACGGGCGGGTACTCGGTGGCGCCGTTGCCGGAGGCGACCCAGCCGCGGTTGACCAGGAGGGTGCCCTTGCCGTCGGCGAGCCGGAACGGGGTCACGACGAAGTAGCCGATGGTCCCGCTGGAGTCGGTCCGCTTGCGGACCACGAACTCGTGTGCCGGGTCGTACTGTCCGGTGGCGGTCACCGTGCGCCAGGTGAGGTCCTTGGGGACCGCGAAGCCGGGGGTCGGCGACAGGGTGTCGAAGGGGACCGGCGCGGCCGTGAGGGCCTGGCCGATCAGCTCGTTCCGGGCCACCCGTGCCTCGTGGCGGTGAAGCTGCCAGAAGCCCAGCTTGATCGTCGCGGGGATCAGCAGCAGCGCGACCAGCATGGTGATCAGCCACTGTCGGGTCAGCAGAAAACGGTACACATGGGAACGGTACGCCGACCTCACAACGGGCTCACGCACCGGGGTGCGGGGCGACCTCGCGCAGCAGTTGGAGGAAGGCGTCCTCGCCGACGACGGGGGTGCCGACCTCGCGGGCCTTGCGGGCCTTGCCGCTCCAGCTGTCCGGCTCGTTGGTGACCAGCAGGCTGGTGAGGCGGCTCACCGAGGTGGCGATGTGCAGGCCGGCCTCGACCGCGCGGTCCTCCAGGACCTCGCGGTCGGTGGCGGTGTCGCCGGTGATGGCCACCCGCATGCCCTGGACCAGCGGCTTGCCGTCCTGCCAGCGCCCCGGGTTGGGGTACGGGCAGGGCGGGCGCTTCTTGGCCTGGCGGTACGAGGCGCCGGTCCAGTTGCCGCGGCCGGGGGCGGCGGGCTCCTCCTCGCCGAGGTCGGTGACCGCGACGCAGTTCTGCAGGGGCAGCGGCACGCCGCCGTCGCGGGCGAGGTGCAGGCTGGGGCGGAAGGCCTCGGCGAGCACCCGGGCGTCGTCCAGGGCGTTGTGGGCGTGGCGCTGCCGGACGCCGAAGTGGGCGGCGAGCGAGGACAGCTTGCCGTTGGGCAGCGGCAGGCGCAGGTCGCGGGAGAGGACCATGGTGCACAGCCGCTGCTCGACCGGGGCGCGCAGGCCGGCCCGGGAGAACTCGCGGGAGATCATGTTCCAGTCGAAGAGCGCGTTGTGCGCGACCAGGACGCGGTCGTGCAGGCGCGCGGCGAACTCGTCGGCGATCTGCGGGAAGGTCGGGGCGGTGGCGAGCAGCTCGGCGGTGAGGCCGTGGATCCAGACCGGGCCGGGGTCCCGCTCGGGGTTGACCAGGGTGTACCAGTGGTCGACGACCTCGCCGTCCGGGTCCAGCTGGTAGACGCCCGCCGAGATGACGCGGTCCGAGCGGCCGAGACCGGTGGTCTCGACGTCGACGACCGCGAAGCCCCCGGCGGGGGCGGCGGAGCGCTGCGCGGGGACCGGGGCGGTCCGCGGCGCTCCGTACGTCTCGGGCTGGATCGGTTGCATGGTCCAACAGGATAAGGGGCCGGGCGGGGGGCTCCGGCCGGAATGTTCCGACCGACCGGCCGGAATAGAGTGGTCAGCGGGGGTGTCGTACACCTGGTCGAGACCGTTCAGCTAAGGAACAGCGCATGCGTGCCACCGTGATTCACGGCCCCAACGACATCCGGATCGAAGACGTCCCGGACCCGGTGATCCAGTACCCGACGGACGTGGTGCTCCGGGTGGTGAACGCCTGTATCTGCGGCAGCGACCTGTGGGCGTACCGCGGGGTCGCGCAGCGGGTGGCCGGGCAGCGGATCGGGCACGAGTTCCTCGGCGTGGTCGAGGAGGTCGGCGCCGAGGTGCGCGGCTTCGCCAAGGGCGACTTCGTGGTGGCGCCGTTCGTCTGGTCGGACGGCGTGTGTGACTTCTGTCTCGAAGGCCTCCAGACCTCCTGCCCGCACGGCGGGTTCTGGGGGCAGGTCGGTTCGGACGGCGGCCAGGGCGAGGCGGTGCGGGTGCCGTTCGCGGACGGGACGCTGGTGAAGCTGCCGAAGGAGGCGGCGGGCGACGAGAAGCTGCTGCCCGGGCTGCTGGCGCTGTCCGACGTGATGTCCACCGGGCACCACGCGGCGGTCTCGGCGCGGGTGCGGCCCGGGGCGACGGTCGCGGTGGTCGGCGACGGCGCGGTGGGCCTGTGCGGCGTCCTGGCGGCGCACCGGCTGGGCGCGGGCCGGATCATCGCGCTGGGCCGGCACACGGCCCGCACCGAGCTGGCCCGCCGCTTCGGTGCGACGGACGTGGTGGCGGAGCGCGGCGAGGCCGCGGTCGAGGCGGTGAAGGAGCTGACCGGCGGGCAGGGCGCGCACGCGGTGCTGGAGGCGGTCGGCACCGAGGAGTCGATGCGGACGGCCGTCTCGATAGCCCGGGACGGCGGCGCGGTGGGCTACGTCGGGGTGCCGCACGGCGGCAGCGCGGGCGTCGACATCGGTCAGATGTTCGGCCGGAACGTTTCGCTGAACGGCGGCGTCGCCCCGGCCCGCGCGTACATCCCCGAGCTGCTGCCGGACGTCCTCTCGGGCGCCATCGAGCCGGGCCTGGTCTTCGACCGGACCGTCGGCCTGGACGGCGTTCCGGACGGCTACCGCGCGATGGACGACCGCTCGGCCCTGAAGGTGCGGATCGCCTTCTGAGGCGTCGGCCTCCCGGCTCCGGCCCGTGCCGCCCCGTTCGGGGTGCGGCACGGGCCGGAGCCGTTCTCCGGGGAGGTTCCGGCGGCCGATCGTGGGCGGTGCGGTCGCTGGGATGGGCTGTTTTTCGGCCAATCGGATGGTGCGAGGGGGTGAACGGTCGACTGATCGCGGTCAACCCCTTCCGGGGCGGGCAGGACGCTCCTAGCATTGCGCGGCGCACACCAGACATGTGACGCCCCTCACGTTCGATCGTTCCCCCCGTGTGACAAATACGCCGAAGGAGTGAGACAGCGTGGATTCGCCGCCGCTCACCACCACCGCCGCCACGGAAGCCCAACTCATCGACGACAGCGAGGAGTTCCGTACGCTGCGGCGCTCGTTCCGGAGCTTCGCCTTCCCGGTCACCATCGGCTTCGTGCTCTGGTACCTGTTCTACGTCCTGCTCTCCTGCTACGCCCCGGGACTGATGCGCACCAAGGTCCTCGGGCACGTCAACGTGGCCCTGGTCCTCGGGCTGCTGCAGTTCGTGACCACCTTCGCCATCGCCGCCTGGTACGCCCGCTACGCGGACCGGCGGATCGACCCGCCCGCCGCGGCGATCCGCGAGGCGCACGGCGCCGTCGTCCACGCTCCCCGGGAGTCCGCCGAATGAGCCTGCTCGCCAGCTCCGCCACCGAGCACCGCGGCCTGACGATGGCCCTGTTCGGCGTGTTCGTCCTCGCCACCCTCGGCATCACCGTCTGGGCCGGGCGGCAGACCAGGAGCGCCGCCGACTTCTACGCCGGCGGCCGCGGCTTCACCGGCTTCCAGAACGGCCTGGCCATCTCCGGCGACTACATGTCCGCCGCCTCCTTCCTCGGCATCGCCGGGACCATCGCGCTCAGCGGCTACGACGGCTTCCTCTACTCGATCGGCTTCCTGGTCGCCTGGCTGGTCGCCCTGCTGCTGATCGCCGAACCGCTGCGCAACTCCGGCCGCTTCACGATGGCGGACGTGCTCGCGTTCCGGATGCGCCAGCGCCCGGTGCGCACCGCGGCGGGCGTCTCCACCATCGTGGTGTCGATCTTCTACCTGCTCGCCCAGATGGTCGGCGCCGGCACCCTGGTGGCCCTGCTGCTGGGGGCCGAGGGAGGCGCCGCCAAGCGCTGGACCATCGTCGGGGTCGGCGCGCTGATGATCGTCTACGTGGTGATAGGAGGGATGAAGGGCACCACCTGGGTGCAGATCGTCAAAGCGGTGCTGCTGATCGCCGGCGCCGCGCTGATGACCGTCCTGGTGCTGGCCAAGTACCACTTCAACCCCTCCGAACTGCTCGGCGCGGCGGCGAGCGCGAGCGGCAAGGGCGAGGCCTTCCTCCAACCGGGGCAGAAGTACGGCAGCGGCACCGCCAAGCTCGACTTCATCAGCCTCGGCATCGCGCTGGTGCTCGGCACCGCCGGCCTGCCGCACATCCTGGTCCGCTTCTACACCGTGCCCACCGCCAAGGCGGCCCGGAAGTCGGTGCTCTGGGCGATCGGCATCATCGGCGTCTTCTACCTGATGACCCTGGCGCTCGGCTTCGGCGCGGCCGCGCTGGTCGGCTCCAAGGCGATCAAGGCGGCGAACGCGGCGGGCAACACCGCGGCCCCGCAGCTGGCCGAGGCGCTCGGCGGGGGCGCCGGGAGCACCGGCGGCGCGATCCTGCTCGCGGTGATCTCGGCGGTCGCCTTCGCCACCATCCTGGCCGTGGTCGCCGGGCTCACGCTCGCCTCCTCGGCCTCCTTCGCCCACGACCTCTACGCCAACGTGATCCGGCGCGGGAAGGCGAGCGAGAGGGAGGAGGTGCGGTCGGCGAAGTGGGCCGCGGTCGCGATCGGGGCGGTGGCGATCGTGCTCAGCCTCTTCGCGGACAAGCTCAACACCGCCGCCCTGGTCGCGCTGGCCTTCGCCGTCGCCGCCTCGGCGAACCTGCCCACCCTGCTCTACTCGCTGTTCTGGAAGCGCTTCACCACCGTCGGCGCGGTCAGCTCGGTCTACGCCGGACTGCTCACCTCGGTGACGCTGGTGGTCTTCTCCCCGGTGGTCTCCGGCGCGAAGACCTCGCTCTTCCCGCACTCCGACTTCCACTGGTTCCCGCTGGAGAATCCCGGCCTGGTCTCCATCCCGGTCGGCTTCCTGGCCGGCTGGCTCGGCACGCTGCTGTCCAGGGAACGCCCCGACGCGGCGAAGTACGCTGAACTGGAGGTCCGCTCGCTGACCGGGCTGGGCGCCCACTGATCGTCCCGCGATGACTATGCTGGCCCGGCCCGCCGTGACGGTGGCCGGGCCGGCCGCATCTCGGGGAAGGACGAACGTGCTGCTCGACACCTTCGGACGCCAGGCCGTCGACCTGAGGGTCTCCCTCACGGACCGCTGCAACCTGCGCTGCACCTACTGCATGCCCGAGGAGGGCCTGCGGTGGCTGGCCAAGCCCGAGCTGCTGACCGACGAGGAGATCGTCCGGCTGGTCACCGTGGCCGTGCGCGACCTGGGCGTGCGCGAGGTCCGCTTCACCGGCGGCGAGCCGCTGCTGCGTCCCGGACTGGTCGCCGTCGTCGCCGCCTGTTCGGAGCTGGAGCCGCGCCCGGAGCTCTCGCTGACCACCAACGGCATCGGACTGGCCCGCACCGCGACGGCGCTGCGCGAGGCCGGCCTGGACCGGGTCAACGTCTCGCTGGACACCCTCGACCCCGAGGTGTTCCACACCCTCACCCGCCGCCACCGCCACCAGGACGTCCTGGACGGGCTGGCCGCCGCCGAGGCCGCCGGGCTGGCACCGGTGAAGCTGAACGCGGTGCTGATGCGCGGGGTCAACGACCACGAGGCGGCCGACCTGCTGGCCTGGTGCCTGGAGCGGGGCTACGAGCTGCGCTTCATCGAGCAGATGCCGCTGGACGCCCAGCACGGCTGGGACCGTACGTCGATGGTCACCGCGACGGAGATCCTGGACCTGCTGCGCACCCGCTTCACGCTCACCCCGGAGCCGTCCGCGAGCCGGGGCGCGGCACCCGCCGAGCGCTGGCTGGTGGACGGCGGCCCGGGCCGGGTGGGCGTGATCGCCTCGGTCACCCGGCCGTTCTGCCGGGCCTGCGACCGCACCCGGCTGACCGCCGACGGCCAGGTGCGCAACTGCCTGTTCGCGACCGGCGAGACCGACCTGCGCACCGCGCTGCGCTCCGGCGCGGACGACGCCGAACTGGCCGCGCTGTGGCGGGCGGCGATGTGGGGCAAGAAGGCCGGGGCCGGGATCGACGACCCGGAGTTCCTCCAGCCCGAGCGGCCGATGTCCGCGATCGGCGGCTGAGCGGGCCGAGCGGGCCGAGCGGGTTGGGCCGGTTGAGCCGGTCGGGCAGGCGCTAGGCCGGCTTCCCGGAGCCCTCGGCGGGCTCGGGGGTCCAGTCGGCGAAGGCGACGACCTCCTTGAGGAAGCCGCGCACCGAGAGGAACTGGGACAGGTGCTCGCGGTGCCCGTCGCAGGCGAGCCAGGTCTTGCGGCGGTCCGGGGTGTGCAGCTTGGGGTTGTTCCACACCAGCACCCAGCCGGCGTCCGTCCGGCAGCCCTTGGCGGAGCAGATCGGCGTCTGCGGGGTGTCCATCGGGCCGTCCTCAGCGATTGGCGGGTGGGTCTGCACCGCCAGTCTGTCACGCCCGTCCGGGCCGACCGGATCCGGGCATGGCGACGCCGGGCAGCCACGGGGGGAGCCGCCCGGCGTCGGTCCGTCGCTCCGACGGGGGATGCGGAGCGCGTACGCAGTATGTCACGCCAAGACCCTCGGATGGGGAGGTCTTGCATGATTAATCTGAGCTTCTTTTGAGCTTTCGCTGAGCCGGACGGGGGTGAAGCGGCACGAAACGGACGGTCAGTCCACGTCCTGTGAAGGATCGGTGGGAACGGCCTTTGCCTCTCCTGTACCAGCCTTCGCACCAGCCCCACCCGTCCCACCGGGGCCGAGCATCAGCGGGGTGTCCAGCGGGATGTCGAAGGTGCTCGGCAGCCCCGGGGCCCGCTCCCGGCCCGCGTTGGCGATCAGCACCGCGAAGTACGGCAGCAGGACGGCGCCCGCCAGCGCCGCGAACGCCAGCCAGCGCTGGACGTCCCACAGCACCACCGCGAGCAGCACGCAGACCGTGCGGAGCAGCATCGAGATGACGTAGCGGCGCTGGCGTCCCCGGACGTCCTCGGTGAGGCTGCTGCGCGCCCCCGTGATCCGGAAGACCTGCCCGTCGTCGGCGCTCTTGCCCATGTGTCCTACCGCCCTCGTCGCGCACCCGCGCGCCTGGCCGCGCGGCCTCCTCACGGTACGCCCGGGCGCACCCGGCGACGAGACCGGGTGGGCCGCACCCACCCGGTCGGGTACGCGAAGGGCCTGTCCGGCGGAGCGGACAGGCCCTCGGCGGTGCGGTGCGGTGCGGCGCGGCGCGGCGCTAGGAGCGGCGGGAGAGGTACTGCGGGGGCACGGCGTCGGTGAGCCAGACGCCGTTCTCGCTGAGCCGGAACTCGTGGCCGGCCGCCGTCATCGCCGCCGCGTTCACGGTCAGCACCACCGGACGGCCGTGCCGGGCGCCGACCCCGGTGGCCGTCCCGGTGTCCGCCGAGAGGTGGACGTCCTGGCGGGCCATCGGGCGCAGGCCCTCGCGGAAGATCGCCGCCAGGTGCCGGTCGGCGGTGCCGTGGTAGAGCACGGGCGGCGGCACGGTGGCGGTCAGGCCGAGGTCGACCGCCACCGTGTGGCCCTGGTTGGCGCGGATCGAGAGACCGTCCGGCGAGTAGCCGAAGCGGCGCTTGTTGTTGGTCGCCACGACGTGGTCCAGCTCGGCCCGGGTGAGCGGCCGGCCCCGGGCGGCGAGCCCGGCGAGCAGCTCGTCGACCCGGACCCAGCCGGACGCGTCCAGCGCGACCCCCGCCAGCCCGGGCTCGTGCCGCAGGATCCGCGACAGCATCTTGCTCGACCTGACCAGGCGCTTCTCGTCCATCATGTCTCTCGTATCCCCCGTCGGTCAGCGGCTAAGAGGCCTGGCTGACCGAACTCATGTTGAAGTCCGTGACACGCACGGGTGGCATCGCGGTGCGGGTGACGTTGTCGCTCCACTCGCGGGGCAGGCAGCGTTCGGTGCGGCCCACCTCGGTGATCCGGTTCAGCAGGTCCACCGGGGACTCGTTGAACCGGAAGTTGTTGACCTCGCCGACGACCTCGCCGTTCTCCACCAGGTAGACGCCGTCCCGGGTGAGCCCGGTGAGCAGCAGCGTCGCCGGGTCCACCTCGCGGATGTACCAGAGGCAGGTGAGCAGCAGGCCGCGCTCGGTGCGGGCGATCATCTCGTCCAGCGTCGGCGCGGACTCCTGGTCGGCCGTCTCCAGCACGAGGTTGTCGATCGCCGGGCGCAGCGGCAGGCCGGTGAGGGCGGCCACGTGGCGGGTGGTGACCAGGTCGTTCAGCACGCCCTCGCGGATCCACTCGGTGGCGGCGATCGGCTGGCCGTTGTCGAAGACCGAGTAGTCCCCGCCGGAGGAGTGGGTGAGCACGAACGGCGCGGCCTCCAGGCCGGGTTCGCGCGGGTCGGAGCGCAGGGTCAGCGGCAGGGCGCTGAGCTTGTCGCCGATCCGGGTGCCTCCGCCGGGCTTGGAGAAGACCGTCCGGCCCTCCTGGGCGTCCCGGCCGCCGGAGGACCAGTTGAGGACGATCAGCAGGTCGGCGACGGCCGAGGGCGGCAGCAGCGCCTCGTACCGCCCGGCGGGCAGGTCCACCTTGCGGGCGCCCCAGCCGAGCCGCCTGGTCAGCTCGGTGTGCAGGCCGGCGACGTCGACGTCGGCGAAGTCCCGGGTGGAGGCGCCCACCCAGGCGGAGCTGGAGAGGTCGGCGGTCTTGGCGTTGATCTCGACCATGCCGGTGGGCTGGTCGTGGCGCAGCCGCAGGCCGGTGGAGCTGCCCAGGTAGCTGGAGGTCATCTCGTGCCGGGCGAAGCCGTACAGGAGCTGGCCCTGGGCCGCGGCGCGGGCGAAGGCCTCGCCGAGGGCCGGGCCGAAGGCGTCGAACACCTCGATGGAGGTCAGCGCGGGCGGCTCGGTGAAGTCCGGTGAGGAGGGCCCGCCGGCGATCAGCGGCTGGGCGTCCTCGGCCGGGCCGGCCGCGCGGGCGGCCTCCTCGGCGGCCCGTACCAGGCCCTCCACCTCCGCCGCGGTGACGGCCTCGCGGGAGACCACGCCGGAGGCGGTGCCCTCGGCGCCGGCCACGGTGGCGATCACGGTGAGGCGGCGGCCGCGGGTGACGCCGTTGGTGGTCAGGGCGTTGCCGGCCCAGCGCAGGTTGGCGGTGGACTCCTCGTCGGCGATCACCACGCAGCCGTCGGCGCGGGAGAGGCCGAGCGCCAGCTCGACGAGTTCGTGGGGCTGCTTCGCGGTCATCAGTGACCCGCCTCCTGCTGGGTGTTGAGCACGTTGACGTTGCGGAACAGCGCCGACGGGCAGCCGTGGCTGACCGCCGCGATCTGACCGGGCTGCGCCTTGCCGCAGTTGAAGGCGCCGCCGAGGAAGTAGGTCTGCGGGCCGCCGACCGCCGCCATCGAGCCCCAGAAGTCGGTGGTGGTGGCCTGGTAGGCGAAGTCCTTGACCTGGCCCGCGAGTTCGCCGTCCTTGATGGCGTAGGCGCGCTGCCCGGTGAACTGGAAGTTGTACCTCTGCTGGTCGATCGACCAGGAACGGTCGCCGACGATGTAGAGGCCGTTCTCGACCTGGCCGACCAGGCCCGCGGTGTCCGGGCCGTCGACGGCCGGCCGGAGCGAGACGTTGGCCATCCGCTGCACCGGGACGTGCGCGGGGGAGTCGGCGAAGGCGCAGCCGTTGGAGCGCTCGAAGCCCTTCAGCGCGGCGATGCGGCGGTCGAGCTGGTAGCCGACCAGGACGCCGTCCCTGACCAGGTCCCAGGACTGGGTGGCCACGCCCTCGTCGTCGTAGCCGATGGTGGACAGGCCGTGCTCGGCGGTGCGGTCGCCGGTGACGTGCATCAGCTCGGAGCCGTACTTGAGCGAGCCGAGCTGGTCGAAGGTGGCGAAGGAGGTGCCGGCGTAGGCGGCCTCGTAGCCGAGCGCGCGGTCCAGTTCGGTGGCGTGGCCGATCGACTCGTGGATGGTCAGCCAGAGGTTGGTCGGGTCGATCACCAGGTCGTAGCGGCCGGCCTCGACGCTCGGGGCCCGCATCTTCTCGGCCAGCAGGACGGGCAGTTCGGCGAGTTCGGCGTCCCAGTCCCAGCCGGTGCCGGTGACGTACTCGTAGCCGCGGCCGACCGGCGGGGCCAGGGTCGTCATCGAGTCGAAGGCGCCGGTGCGCTCGTCGACCGAGGTGGCCTCCAGGTCGGAGTGCACCCGGATCCGCTGCTGGGTGGTCACCGTGCCGGCGGTGTCCGCGTAGAACTTGTTCTCCTGGACGGTCCGCAGGGCCGCCTGGACGTGCGAGACGCCCTCGGCGGCCAGCAGCCGGGAGCTGCGCTCGGCGAGCAGCGCGGTCTTCTCGGCGTCCGGCACCTCGAAGGGGTTGACCTCGTACGCGGAGACCCAGGTGACGTCCCGGTGGACCGGCTCGCCGGCCAGCTCGACCCGCTCGGTGGAGCCGGCCGCCCGGCTGATCCCGCCGGAGAGGCGGGCCACCGCGACGGCCTGCTCGGCGACCCGGGCCGCCGCGTCGGGGGTGAGGTCGACACCGGCGGCGAAGCCCCAGGCGCCGTCCAGCACCACCCGGACGGCGAAACCGAGCTGCACGCTGTCGGAGGTGCCGGCCGGACGCGCGTCGCGCAGCCGCCAGGAGGCGCTGCGGATCCGCTCCAGGCGGAAGTCGGCGTGGCTCGCGCCCAGTTCGCGGGCGCGGGCGAGGGCGGCGTCGGCGAGGGGCCGCAGCGGCAGGGCGAGGAACGCCGGGTCGACGGCGCGCCCGTGCGGGGCACCGGAGCGATCGGCCGGAGGGATCGGAGGCAATCGGGCTCCCAGGTCGCGGAGGGTGGCGGTGCGGCGCCACAGGGGCGCCCGCACCGCATCATTTCCCGTCCACCGGGTTTCCGGCCAGCGCATTTCGACCGGTGCGCCGCAGTGAGGGACCGTCCGGTCGGGCCTCCGGTGCCCGGCTCCGCGGCCCTCGGGCCCGGGCCGTCAGCCGACGGTCTCCCACCAGCCGTCCAGCTCCGGCGGGTTGTCGACGTCGACCCGCTCGCCGGGGCGCGGCACGGCCAGCGGGACGGCCTGCTCCTTGGCGGCCTTCACCAGCCGTTCGATCGGCTCGGCCCACGGGTGCAGGCCCAGGTTGAAGGTGCACCAGTGGACCGGCACCAGCAGGCCGGCGGTCAGGTCCCGGTGCGCGAGGACGGCGTCCTCGGGGGTCATGTGGATGTCCGCCCAGACCGCGTCGTAGGCGCCGATCTGGACCAGCGCGGCGTCGAACGGGCCGTGCTGCGCGCCGATCCGGGCGTAGCCCTCGAAGTAGCCGGAGTCGCCGGTGTAGAAGACCTTGCGCTTCGGGCCGGCGATCACCCAGGAGCCCCACAGGGTGGTGTTGCGGGTCAGCCCGCGGCCGGAGAAGTGGTGCGCCGCGGTCAGGGTGAGCACCAGGTCGCCCAGGGTGCAGATCTCGTCCCAGTCCAGCTCGATGATCCGGTGCTCGGGGACGCCCCAGCGGCGCAGGTGGGCGCCGATGCCGAGCGGCACCGCGAAGGGCGCGGACTGGCTGCGCACCAGGCGCTTGACCGTCGCCATGTCCAGGTGGTCGTAGTGGTCGTGCGAGATCAGCACCGCGTCGACCTGGGGCAGCTCCTCCAGCCCGACCGGCACCGGGTGCAGCCGCTTGGGGCCGACGTGCGCGGCGGGGGAGCAGCGGTCGCTCCAGACCGGGTCGAGCAGCACCCGGAAGCCCTCGATCTCCACCAGCGCGGAGGCGTGCCCGTACCAGGTGACCTCCACGCCCTCGGCGGCCGGCCCGGGCGGCGTGGCGGGGCGGACGGTCGGCACCGGGTGGGCGGGGACGCGGCCGGCCCGCTCGAACAGCATCCGGCGGGCGGTGGCGCCGTCGAAGCCGGGGGCGCCGGTGGCGCGGGCGAGCGCGGAGGGCGCGTTGTGGAAGACGCCGTCGCGGTACTGCGGGGAGTTGCGCACCCGCTCCTCGCGCTCGCCGTCCGGCCGTCGCCCGAACGCCGCCGGCAGGTCGCGCAGCGACCAGGCGGTCGCGCCCAGGCCGGCCGCCAGGGCGGTGAGGGCCAGCAGTCGTCCGCGTCGGTGGGTGCTCCCGGGCCGTGCCTTGGTCATCCGCTCTGCCTTCGTCGCTCGCCGGGATGGTCGGGGATCGGTACGGCCGGTCCCGGGCCGGCCCTGCACCACGGGGGCAACGGGTGCGCCCGCCCGTGTTGTTCCCGTACAGTCGCCCCGATCCGGGCAGCGCCCGGGCCTGGGCGGTCTCCGTCGCCGGGACGGCACGGACGGGTACGGATTGTCGGATTGCGACAGATCCGCCGGGGCGGCGCTGTGGGAGACCGATGCGCCGCCGTCGCCGACCGCCCGATAGCGTCACACTGCGTACGCATTCCGACGTACGCGCTCACTCACGGAGAGAGGTGGATCGTTGAGCCGCTCGGTTCTCGTCACCGGAGGAAACCGGGGCATCGGCCTCGCGATCGCCCAGGCCTTCGCCGAAGCGGGCGACAAGGTGGCCATCACCAGCCGCTCGGGCGAGGTGCCCGAGGCGCTGGCCAAGTACGACGTCCTCGCGGTGCGCTGCGACATCACGGACGCCGGGCAGGTCGACGCCGCCTTCACCGAGATCGAGCAGAAGCACGGCGCGGTCGAGGTGCTGGTCGCCAACGCGGGCATCACCAAGGACACGCTGATGCTGCGCATGTCCGAGGAGGACTTCACCTCCGTCGTGGACACCAACCTGACCGGCACCTTCCGGGTGGTCAAGCGCGCGTCCAAGCTGATGATGCGCGCCAGGAAGGGCCGCGTCGTGCTGATCTCGTCCGTGGTGGGCCTGTCCGGCTCCCCGGGCCAGGCCAACTACGCCGCCTCCAAGGCCGGCCTGGTCGGCTTCGCCCGGTCGCTGGCGCGCGAGCTCGGCCCGCGCAACATCACCGTCAACGTGGTCGCCCCCGGCTTCGTCGACACCGACATGACCGCCGTGCTCAGTGACGAGCGCCGCGCGGAGATCGTCGCGGGCGTGCCGCTGGGCCGCTACGCGGCGCCCGCAGAGGTCGCCTCCACCGTGCGGTTCCTCGGGTCGGACGAGGCCGCGTACATCACTGGAGCCGTCATTCCCGTCGACGGCGGATTGGGCATGGGTCACTGATCATGAGTGGAATCCTCGAAGGCAAGCGGATCCTGATCACCGGTGTGCTGATGGAGTCCTCCATCGCCTTCCACACCGCCAAGCTCGCGCAGGAGCAGGGCGCGGAGATCATCCTCACCGCCTTCCCGCGCCCGAGCCTGACCGAGCGGATCGCCCGGAAGCTGCCGAAGCCGGTCAAGGTGCTGGAGCTGGACGTCTCCAACCCGGAGCAGCTGGCCGGCATCGCCGACCAGGTCCGCGAGCACCTGCCGACCCTGGACGGCATCGTCCACTCGATCGGCTTCGCCCCGCAGGACGCGCTGGGCGGCAACTTCCTGGACACCCCGTGGGAGTCCGTGGCCACCGCGATGCACGTCTCGGCGTACTCGCTGAAGTCGCTGACCACGGCGCTGCTGCCGCTGATGCAGGACGGCGGTTCGGTGGTCGGCCTGACCTTCGACGCGCAGTACGCCTGGCCGCAGTACGACTGGATGGGCCCGGCCAAGGCCGCCCTGGAGTCGACCAACCGCTACCTGGCGCGCTACCTGGGCGACCGGGACATCCGCTGCAACCTGATCTCGGCCGGTCCGATCGGCTCGATGGCCGCCAAGTCCATCCCGGGCTTCGGCGACCTGGCCGACACCTGGAACCACCGCTCCCCGCTGAAGTGGGACCTGAGCGACCCGGAGCCGGCCGGCCGCGGCATCGTCGCGCTGCTGTCGGACTGGTTCCCGAAGACCACCGGCGAGATCATCCACGTCGACGGCGGGCTGCACGCCATCGGCGCCTGACGCTCCGCCCGTACGCCGCTGCCCGGCCCTCCCTCGCGGGGGTGCCGGGCAGCGGCGTTCCATGTGGACGCCGGCGCGGTCAGACGTCCGCGGTGCCGCAGGCGCCGATGGCGCGGCCGGCCTCGACGGAGGCGCGCTGGGCGTCGCCGTCCCGGATGGCCTCCAGGATGGTGTGGTGGCCGATGTAGCGCTCGGCGATCAGCTCGGGGCCGACGTCGTGCCGCAGGTGCTCGCGGGTGACCTCGCCGAGGTCGGCGTAGACGGCGAGCAGGACGTCGTTGTGGGCGGCGGCCACCACGGCCTGGTGGAAGGCGGCGTCGGCCTGGACGAAGTCCTCGGCGTCGCCGGAGTGCCAGGCGGCCTCCCGGCGGGCCAGGGCGCCGTCCAGGAGCTCCAGGTCGCGCGGGGTGCGGCGGTGGGCGGCGAGGCCGGCGGCCGAGGTCTCCAGGGCCGCCCGCAGCTCGGCGACCTGGTCCTGGCCGGCGTCGGCGAAGCGGCGGTGCATCACGCCGGCCAGCTCGCTGGTGGCCAGCACGTACGTGCCGGAGCCCTGGCGGATGTCGAGCAGCCCGTTGTGGGCGAGGGCGCGGACGGCCTCGCGGACGGTGTTGCGGGCGACGCCGAGCTGTTCGACCAGGGCGGCCTCGGTGGGGATGCGCGAGCCGACCGGCCACTCCCCGGAAGTGATCTGGGCACGCAGCTGTGCGATCACCTGGTCGGACAGCGGGGTGCGCCTCGGCGAGGACAGCGCCACGGGGGACTCCTTGCGGCTACGGCTCGGGTGGGGCCTGGGTGGGAGGTGGCCGGTGGATGAACGGTCGGCACATCATGCCAATTCCAAGGTGCATCAATTCATCCCATCATTCTATGATGCTCTCTATGCCCGCAGCAGACACCACCGCTTCCTCCCGGACCGAGAGCCGGCCGCCGACCGAAGAGCGGCCCGCCGCCTCCGGCTCCGCCAAGTACCTCGGCGTGCTGTTCGCCGTCGCGATCGCCGCCGCCGCCTTCAACCTGCGCCCCGTGGTCACCAGCCTCGGGCCGCTGCTCAAGCAGGTCCGCGACGACCTCGGGATGAACCCGACGCTCGCCGGGCTGCTCACCGCCGTCCCGTCGCTCTGCTTCGGGCTGTTCGGCTTCGCCGCTCCCGCGGCGGCCCGTCGGATCGGTCCGATCGCGGTCGTCACGGCGGGCATGGGCGCCATCACGGCGGGCGTGCTGGCCCGCTCGTTCGCCGGCGGCACCGCCGTGTTCCTGCTGCTCACCGCCCTCGCCCTGGCCGGGGTGGCGGTCTCCAACGTGCTGCTGCCGGTGGTGATCAAGCGGTACTTCCCGGACCGGGTCGGGCCGATGATCGGCCTCTACTCGATGGCGCTGTCCGCCGGCACCGCGCTGGCCGCCGCCGTCACCGTGCCGCTGACCAAGTCGCTCGGCGGCGACTGGCGCTACGGCCTGGGCGTCTGGGCCGTCCTGGGGGCGCTCGCCCTGGTGCTCTGGCTGTTCGTGCTGATCGCCAAGCGGGAGCGCGGCGAGCGGGCCGGCGGCGCCACCGCCCCCGTCCGGCTGCCGATCACCCGCAGCCGGACCGCCTGGGCGCTGGCCGGGTACTTCGGCCTCCAGGCCACCGGCGCGTACGTGGTCATGGGCTGGATGTCGCAGATCTTCCAGGACGCCGGCATCGGCGAGGGCACCACCGGCGTGCTGCTCGCGGTCACCATGGTGATCGGCGTGCCGGTCTCCTTCGTGCTGCCCAACCTGGCCGCCCGCCGCGGCGACCAGCGGCTGTTCGTGGTGCTGCTGGCCTGCTGCGGCATCGCCGGGTACGCCGGTCTGGCGATCGCCCCGGCCGGGGGCGCCTGGCTCTGGGCGGTCCTGCTGGGCCTGTCCAACTGCGCCTTCCCGCTGGTGCTGACCATGATCGGACTGCGGGCCCGGTCCGCGGGCGGGGTCGCGCAGCTCTCCGCCTTCGCCCAGGGCATCGGCTACCTGGTGTCCATCCCGGGCCCGATCCTGGTCGGCTGGCTCTACGGGGCCACCGGCGAGTGGTACTGGCCGCTGGGCTTCCTGTCGCTGCTGCTGGTGCCGCAGATGCTGTTCGGCCTGCGCGCGGCGCGGGCCCGGCACATCGAGGACGAGGCGGTGCACCCGGCGGAGCGGGCCGCGGCGTGACGCCCCCGCCGGGGGTGTGAGGACGCGCGGGGAGGGCCGGGCCCCGACGGGCGGGTCAAGACCCGGCCAAGGGGGCGGGGTCGGCGGACGGCGGGCGTGTTCGGAGTGGGAGACTTCCGGACATGCCCGTTCTCGATCCCAACCCCACCGACGGCCGCAAGCAGCTCGGCCGCATCGCCCTCGCCTTCGCCGCCATCGCGGTGCTGGTGTCGATCATCGCCACCGTCGCCGCCACGATGGGCTGACGGACGGCCGTACGCCGGCTGATGCCCCGGTGAACGGGGCATGGTGACACGGGTCGTCCCTCGGAGTGGCGGCATCCCGGGGCATCGCGCCGCCGGGCCGCTTTTCTGCCAAGCTTGCTGGGTATGAGCGCCGACACGCCCCGCAGGATCATCGTTCTCCGCCATGCCAAGGCCGACTGGCCGAACGGCGTGGACGACCACGACCGGCCGCTGGCCGACCGGGGCCGTCACCAGGCCCCGGACGCCGGCCGCTGGCTGGTCGACTCCGGCATCAGCCCCGACTACGTGCTCTGCTCGACCGCGCTGCGCGCCCGCGAGACCTGGAAGCTGGCGGTGCACGAACTGCCGCAGCGGCCGCTCCGGACGGTGTACGAGGAGCGGGTGTACGAGGCCAGCCCCGGGGAGATCATCGCCGTCCTCCAGGAGACCCCGGAGGAGTACGCGGACGTGGTGCTGGTCGGCCACAACCCGGGCGTGCTGGGGCTGACCCAGGTGCTGGCCGGGGACGCGGGCGATCCGGACGCGCTGGAGCGGCTGCGCCTCGGGGGCTTCCCGACGGCGGCGGTCGCGGTGCTCAGCTTCAGCGGCTCCTGGAAGGGCGTCGAGCCGGGCGTGGCCCAGCTGGTCTCGTACCACACGCCGCAGGACTGACCGCGGGACCGTACACGAGGGGCGCGCGGGTCAACTAACCGGCGCCCACCCGCGCGTGCACAACCCCGAAACCGGTGGGCCCCGAACATCAACCTGACGCCCGCCGCCCCCGCCAGGGGGCGTGGGGGATGGTCCGGACGG